>JANNEL010000693.1:0-2692 GCA_031378595.1 Alphaproteobacteria bacterium | reverse complement strand
GCTCTACCGTCACAAAGAAATCGAAGCGCTCCACGATCCGAACGAAGAAGACCCGGCCGAGCTCGAAGCGAAGAAATACGACCTGAACTTCATCAAGCTCGACGGCTCGATCGGCTGCCTCGTCAACGGCGCGGGGCTCGCGATGGCGACGATGGACATCATCAAGCTCTACGGCTCCAGCCCCGCGAACTTCCTCGACGTCGGCGGCGGCGCCTCGAAGGAGAAGGTGACGGCTGCCTTCAAAATTCTGCTCAAGGATCCGTCGGTGAAGGGCATCCTGGTCAACATCTTCGGCGGCATCATGCGTTGTGACATCATCGCCGAAGGCATCATCGCCGCCGCGAAGGAAACGAGCCTGTCGATCCCGCTTGTCGCGCGCCTCTCCGGCACCAACGCCGATCTCGGCAAGAAGATACTGGCTGAATCCGGGTTGAAGTTGATCCCGGCCGACGATCTCGCCGACGCCGCCGACAAGATCGTCAAAGCGATCAAAGGCGCGAAGTGAACGTGAGCTTCCTCGCTCAAAACATCCTGTCATGGTCCGCGAAGGCGGACCACCCACGATTTTTGAGCGGTGGTCAAAGCAACAAGTCGTGGATGGTTCGCCTTCGCGGACCACGACAGGAAAGGTAACGGTATGCGTACAGTTCTCGCGTTTTGCATTGCGCTCTTCGCAACAACATCGGCTCACGCTGCCGCGTTCGACGTGTACCGCGGCGCATGCCTGGACACGGGCATCGACCTCGCCAAAGTGCGTGCGCTCGCGACCGCGCAGAAATGGGCGCCGCTCACCGATGTCGAACGCGACCAACTCGCTCCGGGCAATCCGTCAGCCCTCGAAGGCTGGGCAATCGCACGGGACGGCGGCCGCTACCTCGTCTCCATCGCAAGCAACACCGCCGGCGGCGGCGCGGGCGACCGCTCCGGCTCCAGCGTAGTTTCCTGCAGCGTACTCACGCCGAAAGCCGACGAAGCCGCAACCGCGAAGGCTTACGCCGCCTACCTGAAGAACCCACCCGCAACGACCGAAAAGGTCGACGGCATCGCCACCTACACCTGGTCGGTGCAGGACGTATCGTCGCTCACGATGCACTACCTCGTCGCCGGCGGCACGCTCCCAGGCCTCTCGCTCTCCGTCAGTTCCATCCGCAAATAGGACTTCGCATTTCTCATGGCCGTCCTCGTCGACAAGAACACGAAAGTCATTTGCCAGGGCTTCACCGGCAACCAAGGCACGTTCCATTCGGAGCAGGCGATCGCCTACGGCACCAAGATGGTGGGCGGCATCTCGCCCGGTAAGGGCGGCACGACGCACTTGAACCTGCCGGTATTCGACACCGTTGCTGAAGCCGTCGAAAAAACCGGCGCGACGGCGAGCGCGATCTACGTGCCGC
Organism: Alphaproteobacteria bacterium; assembly: GCA_031378595.1. Taxonomy (GTDB): domain Bacteria; phylum Pseudomonadota; class Alphaproteobacteria; order Micropepsales; family Micropepsaceae; genus SZUA-430. Next base: position 1,298 of record JANNEL010000693.1, on the reverse strand, counting down.
CGCCCTTCGCAGCCGACGCGATCATGGAGGCGATCGACGCCGGCGTGGCGCTGGCCGTTTGCATTACGGAAGGGATTCCGGTCCTCGACATGGTGCGTGTGAAGCGCGCGCTCCAAGGCTCGAAGACGCGCCTCGTCGGTCCGAACTGCCCCGGCGTTATCACGCCCGGCGAATGCAAAATCGGCATCATGCCGGGCCACATCCACAAGCGCGGCTCGGTCGGCATCGTGTCCCGCTCCGGCACGCTGACCTACGAGGCGGTTGCGCAGACGACGGCGGCAAACCTTGGCCAGACGACCTGTGTGGGTATTGGCGGCGACCCGGTTAACGGCACGAACTTCATCGATGTGCTGGAGATGTTCCTTGCCGATCCGGAAACGACATCCATCATTATGATCGGCGAAATCGGTGGCTCTGCCGAAGAAGACGCGGCGGACTTCCTGAAAAAGTCGAAAGTGAAAAAGCCGGTCGTTGGCTTCATCGCGGGCGTAACCGCGCCGCCGGGCCGGCGAATGGGCCACGCGGGCGCAATCGTGTCCGGCGGCAAAGGTACGGCCGAAGGCAAGATCGAAGCGATGCGCGCTGCCGGTATCACGGTGGCGGATTCGCCTGCCGCACTAGGCACGACGCTGTCGCGCGTGTTGAAAGGCAAGTAGGCAGCGACGGCGCCCTAAACACTCTGTGTCATGGTCCGCGAAGGCGGACCACCCACGACTTGACCCAGAGCAGAGTCAGAGAGTCGTGGGTGGTCGGCCTTCGCCGACCATGACAAGAAATGGAAGAACTTGGTATGGCATCGCCGCAAACGAAAGACGATCGCACAAACACCGTCTTTGCCGAGAGTTCGTTTCTCTACGGCGCGAACGTCGCGTTCATCGAGCAGCAGCTCGCGCTTTATCTCGAAAACCCGAACGCGGTCGACGAAAGCTGGCGCGTGTTCTTTGCCGGCACCGTCTCGCGCGGCGACGCAAACCCCGGCGCATCGTGGGCAAGAACCGACCTGCCGGAACCCGCCGATGAAGTGACGCGCGCCCTTGCGGCGTTGCCGGCCAAGTCCGAAGCGCGGCCGGCCAAAGCTGCACGCGAAGAAGTCGTCCACCAACTTCAGCAAAAGATCGCGGCGATCGCGCCATCGCTCTCGAGCGACGAAATCCGCCGCGCGGTCGTCGACACCGTGCGCGCCATTCAGATGATCCGTGCCTACCGGGTGCGCGGCCATCTCGAGGCCGACCTCGACCCGTTGAAGCTGACACCGCCCGCGCCGCATCCGGAGCTTCACCCGGAGAGCTACGGCTTCG
>JANNEL010000671.1:0-1744 GCA_031378595.1 Alphaproteobacteria bacterium | reverse complement strand
TTGCCGGCGGAGACGAAGTGCGAACCGGTGGGGCTGCCCTTGCTGATGAGCACGTAAGCGACGTTGCCTCTGTGCTTCATATCGATCTCCGCGACCGCCGCCCTCTGAAAGGCGCTTGTGTCCCCGAAAGCTGCGAGCGGCCGGCGCCACCAACCCTCGATCGTTCCGGTCACCACAAGTGCCGTCCACGCGGCGAGCGCGAGTGCTGTGAGCAGGAGGGCGCGGAGGATCATCGGTCAGGTTCTCGGTGGGTGGCAGCATGGGAAGCTGGCGCGCGACAGGTCAATCTTATATCAACATGTTAACATGAGACCTAGAAAGACAGGCCGTTCGCGCCAAGTTCGCCCTGGCGCCTTGCTCGACTCTGCGGCAGCGATGCGTGCGCTGAGTATCACGCGGGCCACGCTTTACGTCTATGTCAGCCGCGGCTTGATCCGTTCTATGCCGCATCCGAAGGTGTCGAAGGCGCGCCTCTACGCCGCCACCGATATCATGGCGCTGATCGATCGCCGGACACGCATGCGCCAACCGCGTGCTGCGGCGGCAACGGCGCTCGACTACGGTTTGCCGGTGCTCAAGACGGCGATAACGCATTTTGAGGACGATCGCTGTTTTTATCGCGATCGGGAAGCGGTTGCATTCTCGCGTACCGCGACCTTAGAAGATGCGGCACGCGTGTTGTGGAACACGGGAGACACCGAACCGTTCGGCCGCGTCCGCTTCGATCCGCGCGACCTTGAAGGTTGGACGGCCGCCGCCTCCACATGTGCGAAGGCGAGCGCCACGAGCCGGGGGAGCCTGTTGCTTTCGCTCATGCCGCCGGACGCCGCCGGGCCGAGCAGCTTCGAAGACGCGGCGCAGTTGGTTGCTGCGGTGGTCGTTGCGATTGCGGGCATCGAGGGCGCGTATAAGGGGCCGGTTCATCGTGCGATCGCCGCTGCGTGGCGGCGGCCGCGGGCCGCCGACCTGATCCGGCGCGCCCTCGTTTTGCTCGCGGACCACGAACTCAACGCTTCAACCTTCGCGGTGAGGGTTGTGGCGTCAACGGGCGCGAGTTTGCCGAATTGCGTGGTTGCCGGGCTTGCGGCGATGAGTGGCCCCAAACATGGCGGCGCGACCGAGCGGTTGCGTGCGTTGCTGGCGGAGGTTGATGCTTGCGGCGATGCTGCAGGCGTCCTGGCGTCGCGTCTTGGTCGCGGCGAGACGCTTCCAGGCTTCGGCAACTCCGTTTATCGCGACGCCGATCCACGTGGGACGGAATTGGTTTCGGCGGTGAAGCTGGACGCCACACTGTCTGCGACGCTGAAGGCCGCGCGATCAATGGCGGGCATGGAGCCCAATGTCGACTTCGGCTTGCTGGCGCTCGAGCGCTGGTTCGATTTGCCGCGAGGTGGGGCGCTTGCGCTCTTCGCGATCGGAAGATCGGTCGGCTGGATCGCGCACGCATTCGAACAACGGGCGAGCGGCACGCTAATCCGCCCGCGTGCCGAGTTTGTTCCGGTCTAAGCGTTAGCGATTCAACTCCCGCATCGCTTTGTCTAGGCCTTCGAGGGTGAGCGGGTACATGCGGTCGCTCAGGATCTGTTTCATGATTTGGATCGAGGGCGTGTATTCCCAATGACGCTCGGGCACCGGGTTCAGCCAGATCACGTGCTCGTAGATGCGGGTCATGCGCTCGAGCCAGACGGCGCCGGGTTCTTCGTTCCAATGTTCGACGCTGCCGCCGGGGTAGGTGATTTCGTAC
>JANNEL010000656.1:0-21125 GCA_031378595.1 Alphaproteobacteria bacterium | reverse complement strand
GGCAGCGTGAACAACAGCGCGACGATACCTGCAACGACAGCAAGCCCCGCAACCGCAACGACAATCAGACGGCCAAAGCGGCTCTTCTGGGTCTCATCCTTCGGATAGGGCGTTGCAGACGGTTTTTTCTGCTTCTTGCCTTGCGGGCGTTCGGCCTCTGCTTGAGCGGCAGCCTTTGCGGCGCGTCGCGCTTGGCTCAAAAAATCCTTCTTCGGCGGACCAAGGTCGTCGTCGTCCATCGGCGGCGGCGCGAATTGGTCCTCGTCCATCTCATGGTCGAGCGACACAGGCTCCGGCGCCAGCGTCTTGGCCATGATCGTCTCAAGCGCAGAAACCGACAACTGGCCGTCGTGCTTCGACTCAAGCGTCATGGGTTCGTGCGACGACAAGTTCGACAGCATCTCGGCCGCACTCGTCGAATAGGGCTCGTCCATTGGCGGCGGCGTATACTGCGACGACAACGGCGTGGCCATCGTCGACAAGCGCTGACGCGGATCGGGCACCGATTCCGCGGCGGCCTTCGCAACCAGTCCGTCGACCGTAAGGCGCAAGCCCCCGATCGCTTCCTTGTGCTTCTTGTCGGAAGCTTCCAGACGCTGCGTCAGCGAGCGCATCGTTTCTTCGACAAGGCTCGACGTTTCGTTCGTACGGCGGTCGGTGTCGTCGAAGCGACGGTTCAACGTCGTCATCGCCTGCGTGTGCTTCGCGTCGGACTCGTCCAATCGCGCCGAAATCGATTTCAGCGCATTGCTGACCGTCGAAACGGATTCCGCCGCGCGCCGCTCGCTATGCTCGATTTTCGTGGTCAGCGTTTCCAGCGTGGATTCGATCGCGTTGATCGGCCCAGCCACATGGCTGCTCGGATCGCCAACTTGGTCGACGCGCTCGTGCAACGTATCGACCGAGCGCTTGAGCGCCATAAAGGCTTCCGGCGGCGCACTCGCCTTCTGAATAGTTTGTGCGATCCGCGCGTCCATCGTCGAGAGTTGCCCGCGCATCTCGTCGAACATCGACGCGGAGCGTGCTTCCAGCGAGTCTAGCCGCGCCGCAACGCTGTTGCCGCCGCCGTTCGCCATACCGCGCTCGGTTGCGTCGACGCGATTGCCGAGTTCGCGCATAAAGCGCGCCAGCTGGGTCAAATCGTCCCGCGAGCGCTTATCGGTGTCGATGACGCCGTGACGAACCTCGGCGATCGACGCTTCAAGGCGCACCAGCGCGTCTTTATGCGGGAAGTCTCCGCGCGATGTTTCCATCTCCGCGAGGCGCTTTTGCAAATGGTTCAGCGTGATCTCAAGGCGCGCGAACTGATCTTTCTGAGCGGAGTCGGGTTTGTTCGCCGCCTCCATTTCGACGAGCCACTTCTGCAATTGCGTCAGCGCCGTTTCAAGACGCGACACGGATTCCTTGCCCGGCCACTCTGCACGTCCGCTCTCGATATCGATCAAGCGCTTCTGCACGCTGCGCACGGTCGTCTCGAGGCTTTCGAACGCCGAAGACTGATCGCGCGCCGATTGCGCCAGCGCATCGGCCGCGCTCGTGAACGCAACATCGGCAAGCTGCTTCACACGCTCGGCCCCATCGATGCGATCCTGCATCGCGGCAACCGATTGGTTCACAGTCGCAATGGCGGTTTGCGCACGCCGTTCGGAAGTCTCAAGCCGGTCGGCAAGATCGCGCAAGCCGTGCGCGACAATCTGAAATTCGCTGCCGCGGACATGAGAGTCATAAGATTGCTGCGGTTGGCGCTGAGGCTGCGCCTGATGCGGCAGCGGCGCATGCGGATTCAGCGGCTCGTAAGGCTGCGGCTGCGCCTGTGCGTAACCTTGCGGGAACGCTTGTGCATAACGCAGGCTCGGCGGCGGCGGTTGAAATTGCGGCTGCGGTTGCGGCCCATACGTGCCGTCGCCCGGCACGAATTGCTGCTGTGGATATCCGTGACCAACGGCGCCATTCGGACGCCCTTCGGTCATAATCAATTGGGTCAAGTAATCGCCGAGGCTTACGCCACTACGACGGGCGGCCAGCTGCGCCATTTCGCGCGCTTCTGCCTCAATTCCCTTCACATTCCACGGAACGCCGGGCCGCATCGAATCATTCCCCCGAAACACGTTTTTCACGTTAGGTATGCGGATATCTTGTGTAAAGCACACGCACCCGCACTACCCTTGGCGCTGTGGCTTTCATATCGTAGTTAACGATCGTTAACGCCCAGGTGGTTAACAAATGGTTAAAACGGCGTTGCGTCGAAGACTCACTGAAGCCGATTCGTGAGCGCTTTCGCATGCTTGTTGTGAACGTGAGTTGCACCTAGCAGTCGAACCATGACGACAAACTTGATTCGCATCGCAGCGTTCCATTTCGTGCTCGCGCTCAGCGCGTGCTCGACCTATCAAGCAACCGTCGTTGCGATCGACAAAACGACGAAAAACGCGTTCACCGCGCCGCAGCCGAAAATACCGGCGATCGATCTCACGAACGCGACTTGGCAAAAGCTGACGCCCGATCAACCGGAGTCGAATCCGTTGCGCGTCGCGATCGTCGAACGCAACGACACGATCGGTGCCACGCGCGTCGTCTTGAAAGCGCCGGCTGCCTACACGTTGCCGCCCTACTGGTTCACCGCGCAAGGCAACTACACCGTGCTCAAAGGCACGTTCGTGTTCGACACGCTCTTAGCCGACGGCAAGCGCAGCGAACTGGTGCAAACGCCGGGCACGTTTGCCGAGATCCCGAAGAACTATATCTTGGCCGGCATGACGCGCCCCGGCACGGAAGCGTTGCTCTACATCACCGTGTACGGCGAGTGGTCGCCAAAGGTTGCCGAAGGAGCCTGGTCGCACCAAACGGCACGCGCGAACTGATCACTCTGCCGCAAGACGCGAATGTGCGAACGGATAGACCCGGTCGCGCCCCAGCAAGTACGCCTGGAACCCGCGCGGAAAGAGCCCCGCGAACGCGTCGTCGAACACATCGAGGCCGCCCGTAAACGCACCGAACGCCGGCAGCACGCAGCGCGTTCCGTCGGCGACGAAGCACCGCCGCCGCAAGCGCCGCACGCGCGTCGCGACGCGCGCGACCGGATGCAAGTGCCCGCAAAGCTCGCCCATCGCCGCGCGCCCGCGCTTCGGCTCATGCCGGAACGTGAGCGCCCCCTTGGCGAACTCGACGGCGCACTCGCCGCCCAGCACAAGCGCGGAGGCCGCATCGTGGTTGCCTTCGATCCAAACGAACCGCCGCTTGCGCATGAGGCCCGTGATCGCGCGCCGTGCAGTTGCATTGAGCCGCGAGGGCCCTTCGCCGTCGTGAAAATTGTCGCCGAGACAGACGATCGTCTTCGGCTGCAACCGGTCGGCGGCTTCGGTTAGCCGCGCGAGCGTCGCGTGCGTGTCGTAGGGCGGCAGCATTTGCCCCGTGCGCGAAGCGAACGCCGAGCCCTTCTCGAAATGCAGATCCGCAACCGCAAGCAGCCGCTCATCCGCCCACCACAAGGCACCGGACGGATCGGCTGCAAGAGAAGCCCCGGCAACGTCGAACTGCACGTGGAACGAACTCCCGAACAAGCAGTGGCGAGCCTACGCAAAAAAATCGCCCCCGAACATCGGGGGCGATCCAATACCTTCGGGAGGCCGGAAGTCTTACTTCCGCGGGCCCGTCACCACTTGCGCCGTTTGCTGGGGCGCCGCAACGCAGCGCCACACGAGCTTGCCGGTCTGCACGTCACGCACTTCGCGCAACACCCGGCCCTGCTTGCAAGCCGGCACGTGCCAACCGCCGCCGCCGAGAAGAATGCCCATGCCTTCCGCGGCCTGCAGCGGCGCGGCGAGCGTGATCGCGGCAACCGCCGCAGATAAGATGATCGTCTTCATGTTTTTGTCGCCTAACGTTGGGGGAGTCGAACTCGTGTGCGCGACGTGAGCCACCGGTCGCGATGGGTCAAGTGACGCAAATGTCAGACGGAACGCACACGCCCAATCTCCTCGCTGCGCCAATCACTTAACCACGTGCGCTTCATCCGCGCAGGCAGCAACTTGCTGTGGAAAAGGCACCGCAGCCAACGAGACCGACGAAGCTCATCTCTGACAATTTGTCAGTTTCTCTGAGTGTGCTATCGTGCCAGCGAAACCGCCATTTCGAAGGAATCCAAGGCATGGCCGAACACTTCGACGTCATCATCATCGGCGCCGGTATTTCCGGCATCGACGCCGGCTACCACCTGAACAAGCTGGCGCCGCAGAAGAGCTACGTCATCCTCGAAAACCGCGAACGCATAGGCGGCACGTGGGACTTGTTCCGCTACCCCGGCATCCGCTCGGACTCGGACATGCTGACCATGGGCTACAGCTTCAAGCCCTGGACGCACGACAGCACGATCTCGCCCGGCGACAAGATCCGCGACTACGTCACCGAAACCGCCGCCGAAAACGGTATCGACAAACACATCCGCTTCCGCCACGGCGTGAAGCGCGCGTCGTGGGACTCCAACACCGCCCGCTGGACCGTTGAAGCGACGAAGCGCGACGCAAGCGGCAAGGAAGAGCCCGTCACGTACACCACGAACTTCCTGTTCTCCTGCGCCGGCTACTACCGCTACAGCGAAGGCTACACGCCAGAGTTCAAAGGCCGCGAAAACTTCAAAGGCCAAATCATCCACCCGCAGCACTGGCCCGAAGGCCTCGACTTCGCCGGCAAACGCGTCGTCGTCATCGGCTCCGGCGCGACCGCGGTGACGCTCGTCCCGAACATGGCCAAGACCGCAGGCCACGTGACCATGCTGCAGCGCTCGCCCACGTATTACGTCTCGCGCCCCGAGAAGGACGCGACTGCGAACTTCCTGCGCAAGATCATGCCGGCAAGTTGGGCCTACATGATCCCGCGCTGGCGCAACATTGTGCTGCAGCGCTTCTTCTTCAATCGTGCGCGCACGCGGCCCGACAAGATCAAAGAGATGCTGCTCAAAGGCGTCACCGATCTTCTGCCGAAAGACTACGACGTGAAGACCCACTTCACGCCGAGCTACAATCCGTGGGATCAGCGCCTCTGCCTCGTGCCCGACGCCGACCTGTTCGAGGCGATCAGCCAAGATCACGTCGACGTCGTGACCGACCACATCGACACGTTCACCGAAACCGGCATCAAGCTGAAGTCCGGCAAGGAATTGAAAGCCGACATCATCGTCGCGGCCACGGGCCTGCACGTGCAGTTGCTAGGCGGCACGCAGCTGACGGTCGACGGCACGCCGGTCGATATCGGCAAGACATTCACCTACAAGGGCATGATGTTCTCGAACGTCCCGAACCTCGCCAGCGTCTTCGGCTACACGAATGCAAGCTGGACGTTGCGCGCCGACCTCGTCTGCGAATGGGTGACGCGCCTCTTGAACGCGATGGACGCGAAAGGCGCGCAGATCGCAACGCCGCGCCTCGCCGACACGAACATGAAGGCGGACCCCATGCTGGATTTCTCGTCAGGCTACGTGCAGCGCGCGATCGCCGCGACCCCCAAGCAAGGCCCCGCCTTCCCGTGGCGCCAAAACCAAAACTACTTCACCGACCTCAAAGAAATGCGCAAAGCCCCGATCGAGGACGGCGTCCTGCAGTTCACGAAAGCGGGTGCGGTGGCAAGACCGGAGTTGGCGCGGGCAGCGGAGTAGATTCTCCACCCGGGTGCGCGGGCTTCCGGCCCGCCCTTGCTTTCTAACGCACCCAAGGAAGTAAGCGCTCAAGCTCGATCACCCCAACGATATCCAAATACGCGACCGCAATCATTCCAAACGCAAATACGTTGATCGCAAGCCACTTGAAGAACGTCGGCAAATCGAAGCGCGTGCCGAAGAAGACATACCAATTGCCGACAAGGGCACTCAGAGCGAAATAGATTCCGAAGGCGACAAGCCACGGCCCCTGCACCTGCGAGGTAACAACCATGTACATGAGGGGCAGCCCCAACAGCATGTACGCCAAACCGAAGGCAGCCCAGCGCTTCAACATAACCTAGCCCGCTCCTCTGTCGTCGCGTTCCTCAACTCAATAGCCCAAAGCACAGCGTTAACAGAACCCTAACGCCGCCATATTTTTCGCTCACCACTCGCACCTGCAACATCGCAAAATTCACTGCGCACGTTGCGGTTCAGTGACTCTGTTTCGCGCTAGCATCTTGGCCTTCGTGCAAGGAGGGTAGCCATGCGCGGACTGACATTTTCTCTCGCTGCGGTGGTCGCGGCGATTACGCTGACACTGACGCTCCACACATCGCCCGCCTCCGCCGACGACGGCGCGCGCGCCTTCACGCAAACCCTGATCGACAAAGGCTTCGCGATCCTGCGCGACACGCGCATGGACAAAACCTCACGCGTCGCGGGCTTCAACGCCTTCGTCGTGCAACACATGGACGCGCGCAAGACGGCGCTGTTCACGCTGGGCAACTATCGCCGTGGCGCGCCCGAAGGCGTGGTGGAGCCGTTCGTCGAAGCGTTCACCGCTTACTCGACCGCGATCTACGGCACGCATCTCGTCGACTACGCGGCCTCGACGCTCCGCGTCACCGGTGATGTCTCGAACAAGCCCGGCGACGTCACCGTCATGACGGTGGCTGAGGGCGGCACGCTTCGCGAACCGCTGCGCATCGCCTTCCGCCTGACGACGGACGGCAGCGAGTACAAGATCGTCGACGTGCAGGTCTCGGGGATCTGGCTCTCGGTCGAACAGCGCGATCAGTTCGCCTCGGTGCTCTCGCAGAACCGCGGCGACATCGCCTCGCTCACCGCCTCGCTGAAGGACCGCGCATCACGCCTGCGCGCCGGCGGCTAGTCGCCGACGACCAAGGACGAAGCCATGGCGCGCGGCGAATGCAATTGCGGGGCGGTCGCCTTTGAAATCGACGCGGCGCCCTCCGACGTGTTCGTGTGTCACTGTTCGATCTGCCGCAAAGCCACGGGCAGCAACGGCATTGCCGTGATCTTGGTCGCCAACGAAGCATTTCGATGGCTGCGCGGCGAAGACCAGATCGCATCTTGGAAAAAGCCGAACGCCGATTGGCAAGGCTGGTTTTGCCGCGTGTGCGGCTCACCTGTGCCCGGCGCCAACGACCCGACGCGAACGTTCATCCCGGCCGGATTGATCTCGGCCGGCGGTGAAGACCTCAAGGTCGCTCACCACATTTGGGTCGGCTCGAAGGCGGTTTGGGACGAAATCGGCGACGCCGGCAAGCAGCATCACGAAGCGTTCAAGGCCTAGTCGGCGCCGGAAGGCGGCACATTCGGTTGCTCAGTGGCACGCCCGCCCTCTAGGCTGCGCGCCGAAGCAGTCACCCTTGAGGCCTCCCTCATGAAACGCATCGCCTTCGCCGCCCTGCTGCTCTTCGGCGCGCCTTGCGCGTTAGCCGCCCAAGAGCCCTGGCGCGCGGCTTGGCATCAGGTCGAGGTGTTTCCGGAAGTGCAACCCGGCGCCATCGCTTATGACGACAAAGGAGCCTGCGAGAGCGATATCGAAGCCTCGGAAGACATGATCGTCCGGTGCGCCTACCTCGCCAAACCCGAAGATGCGCACGACGCCGCTATCGCCGTATTCACCGACATCATCAAGAGCCAGCCGAAGAGCGCCGTCGTCGTCAACCAGCGCGGCAATCTTTATTTCCAAAAGGGCGACACCACGCGTGCCATCGCCGACTACACGCTTGCGATGAAGCTCAAGCCTGACGATTTTTGGGCTTACGTCCTGCGCGGCCAGGCCTACCAGAAGGCCGGCAAGCGCGAAAAAGCAATTGCAGACTACAAGGCCGCCATCGCCCACCACCCGGACGCGGATCTGCAGAAGCAAATAGAGGACACATTGAAAGAGCTCGACGCCAAGTCTTGAGCGTCCCCGCGCGGATCAAACCGCGGCGGCGGCCTCTTTCATGATCGCCGCAATCGCATCTTCGCCGTCGGGCGAATGGATCCAGCTGTCGGCGGAAGCTTGGCTTTCGAACTGCAACGCCACGCGATGCGGCCGCACGCGGTCAGGCACCGGAACCAGCACCTCGAACGTGCCCTCGAAGCGCGCGTCCTTGGTGAGTTGGGCGTAAGGCGGGTTCAGCCCCTTTTTCTTCTTCATGGACGCGGATCTTTCGCTCGGTTGACCGGCCTGGTAACCCGTGGCGCCGCCAAGCGCAAACCCTCCCAGCGCCCCAGGGGCTCAGCGCCGCACCAACGTCCCGCCCAGCCACGCGCACGGCAGGGCGGAAGCCGCAAGCGCGACCGGATACCACATCGGCCCGAGGTTGAGGCCCATCGCCATGTAGGCGCCGAGTGAGGCGAGCACGGTCCCGATGCCGCCCAGCGTCAGCGCATGCGCCATAGGTGTGCGGGGCGCCAATGCCCCCGCGATGGCGCACCCGATGACGGAAAACACCGAGCGATAACCGAGCGCGAGCGCGTTCAGCCACGGATCGAACATCGGCTCGCCTTCCGGCGGAAACACGCCTTGCGCATGCATCACCGCATCGGTGCCGATATGCGTGGCGAAAATGAAAACAAGTCCGGCAAGAACGGCGGCGATACTGCGGATCATGACCTGCGCCCCACGTGATATCCCAACAAAGCGAAGCCTAGGCGCTCACCTCGGCTGCAGCCAAGGCACCGCCGGCACAATCGACGGACGCTAAGCACATTCGGCGGGAAAACGCGGAGCGCGCAGGGCCGCGCGCTCCATTTGTCGCTACTGCGCTAGTGGCTCCACACCCAATAGGCATCTGCGCGCGGATTGCCGCGTGCGGGATCGTTGTCCTGCAAGTTCGCATAGTTCTCGAATGAGGCGCCGCCGTGCGCCGGCCAGAAGCAGCCGATGTCCCACGTCGCCGTCACGCTGCGCGTGCTGCAGTTGCTGCACGAACTGTTGCGGAACGACGCGCCGTGAATCCAAGCCCAAACTTGGATCGACGAAATATTCGTCGTGGGCACCGGCCAGCCGCATCCGCCGCCGGCCTTAGGACCGTAGGCGTTGCCGCGCGTCTTCAAATCCCAATGCCGGCAAAAGCCTTCGTCATAGACCAACCAGGCTTGTGCGCTATAGCAGGCGAACCAATAGGGGTTGCCGGCTTTCGCTTCGCCGACTATGGCATCGCCAGCATGTTTCTGCAGGCGCTCCAGCCACCCTTGCCGCTGTCCCTTCAACTCGTAAGTCTGCGGCAGGATAAAGATCGCCTTCTGTTTTCCTTCGCGGTCGGTGAGCACGCCCTTGGCGTCGAGCGAATAGCCTTCTTCTTTCAACGCTTCCCGTAAATCGCCGGGGACATAGTCGGCGTCGACCACAAAGATGCCGGTTTTCGGGATCTGCTTCATGCGCGCCCATTGCGCGCTGGACAAACGCTTCACGCCGGGAAAGTCGCTGAATGGCAATCCGGCTTCTTTGCCGCTCAACCGGCGCCCGACGTTGCCGCGCACGCCCATCTGTAGTTTTTTCGTCGGCGTGACGCGATCCGGCGGCATCGGTGCGCCGGCCGGCACTTCGCTATTGGCCGCAGCCGCAGCAGCGGGCGCGCCCGGCTCCTTCGGCTGATCGGCCGCCTGCGCAATGACAAAAACCAAACCCAAACTCAGGGACGCGCACAGAACTGCAGTTCCAAACAATGCACTCTGTTTCATCGCGATGGTCTCCTCCTAGGAGTACCCCCGCCCGCGGCGCAGAGCCTAAGCCCGCGGCGGCTCGCGCAACAGCGTCCACCGGTTCACGATTGGCGATCCTGTGCTGCGTCACATCGCGCGCGATTGCGCCGCAACCGCAGAGACTTGGGCGAGCGATGTCAGCGGGGTGACCGGCGGAGCCCCGGGCACCCGACTTCTCTGCAGCCTGGTCTCGGCCGTCTAGCGGTGCCAGACCGCGCGGCAGTATTGGCGATGATGCTTCCATTTGCAGACGACGTGACGGTGCAGTCTCCAGCTGCAGTACTGCTTGTGGTGCTTCCAAACGCACGCCTTCACGTGATGTGCTTCGGCAGGCTGGATGGTTGCGGTCACGCCGACAAGGCCGATCGAAACCGCTGCTGCGAGTGTGGCAAGGCGAAACATGGCGATGCTCCAACGACAAGGGGGTTGAACACCGGCCGCAAGTAAAGGCCGGGTCGACTGAGTCTGGCGGCGAAGCTCAGCGACCCCGCAATCCTACGCAAAGATCGGTTTCGCGCCATGGGCGCGTTCGGACAATTTCTTATGACAACGTGGGAAACCGTTTGCCGGCCTAGGCCCGGCGCAGTTCGCGGAAGCTGACCAGCCGCCCCTTAACCTCGTCCCAAAGCGCCAGGCGGACGCAGGAAAAGCTCTGCCACAAGGTGAGCCGTCCCATGTCCTTCAGTTCCGGATGGTCGCGCAGCACGCGCTGCAGGCGGTAATACGGAATCCGGCTCGACAGGTGATGGACGTGATGGACGCCGATACTCGCGGTGAACCAACGCAACACGGCCGGCAGATCGTAGTGCGACGAACTTTGAAGGGCCGCGTGCTGCATGTCCCATTCCTCAGCACCGGCCCACTGCGTCCCCTCGAACTGATGCTGCACGAAGAAGAGCCACACGCCGATCGAGGACGAGAGCAGAAGGATCGGAATCTGGATCATCAGAAATTCGCTGATCCCGACGAAATACATCATGCCGACCACGACCACCGCGATCGCCACATTGTTCGCCATCGCCGACACCCACGGCCGCCAGCCCGACGTCATAAGACCGACTGGCAACCGGTTCGCGAGGAAGAACACAAACGCGGGTCCGATGAGAAATAGTGTGATCGGATGGCGATAGGCCCGATAACGCAACCGCTCGTACCAGGGTGAGGCCATATATTCGCTGACCGTCATCGTCTCGATATCGCCAAGGCCCCGCCGGTCCAAATTGCCCGACGTCGCGTGGTGCATGTTGTGCGTCCGCCGCCAGACGTCGAACGGCGTCAACGTCAGCACGCCGCAAACCCGGCCGACCCAAGCATTCGCCTGTTTGCTCTCGAAGAACGCCCCGTGTCCGCAGTCGTGCAGAATGAGAAAAAGCCGTACCAGAAACCCGGCGGCCGGAATCGCGAGCGGCAGCGCCAACCAGTAACTGAATCCCATGAGGAACCACATCGCTGCCCACAGCGCGACGAACGGCCCTGCCGTGATCGCAATCTCGATCACGCTGCGCGGTACCGACGGTTCCCGATAGCGGGTTAGGATTTGCGCCCAGGCGCGGGCATCGCGCGGCTTGGACTCGGCCGCTGCAGGTACGTCACCACAAGAGTCGGACAAGGCAAAAGACCTCAAAAGCTCTGACCGACCAATGCCAGGATTCGGCAGAATCGCCTAGTTCGCGAATGCGTCAGTGCCAGAGAAATCGACAGGGGCGCGCCGGGACCGGCGGGGTCAATTGTCCGCACCGCTCAACATCTCTGCGGCAGAGGCCATCAAAGGCCGTTCGCTCCGTAAGGGATTGCGAGGCCCACCCCGGCAGGCGCGCCATTCGACGCGCGGCAGCGTGCATAATCGCCAAAGTATTCCCACTTATGTAGAAAGAATGTAGATTGCTGGACCGCACCGTGACCGAACACATACCAAACGGATTTCGAACGGATTCCAAACGGATAAACCCGCAGAAATCAGCCGTGCAAACGCATCTAACGGATTCGATTTTCGTGACTTCGCCTTTGGCCGGGGTGTATGCCTCGGAAAGACAATGACTTTTCCCATCGAAGCGGCCCTTCCTGAGCTAACGCGGACGCTGGCTGCCACGCGCGCCGCAGTGCTCGAAGCCCCAACCGGCGCCGGCAAGACGACGCTGGTACCGCTGGCGCTCATCCGCGAGCCGTGGGCCACGGGCAAGAAAATCCTGATGCTGGAGCCGCGCCGGGTCGCCGCCCGCGCCGCCGCCGCCCGCATGGCAGACCTGCTGGGCGAGAAGGTCGGCGAAACCGTCGGCTACCGCGTTCGCCTCGACGCGAAGGTCAGCGCGAAGACCCGCATCGAGGTCGTGACCGAAGGCCTGCTCACCCGCCGCCTGCAAAGCGACCCGGAACTGAAAGGCGTTGCCGCCGTCATCTTCGACGAATTCCACGAGCGGAGCCTGAATGCGGATTTGGGGTTAGCACTCACACTCGAAACGCAGGCCGCGCTCAGCGAGGACCTGAAAATCCTCGTCATGTCCGCGACACTCGATGGCGCACGCGTTGCGAAGTTGCTCGGCGGCGCACCGATCGTCCACTCCGAAGGTCGCCTCCACCCGATCGAAACCCGCTACGCGCCACCGCCTGCAAACGCGCACATCGAACAAGCCACCGCAAACGCAATCCTCCGCGCACTGGACGAAACCGAAGGCGGCCTGCTCGTCTTCCTGCCCGGCGAGGGTGAAATCCGTTCCGTCGCGCGCTTGCTCGAAGCAGAAGATATGGGCGGCACGACACTGCTGCCGCTCTACGGCACGCTGCCGGCCGACGCGCAAGATCGCGCCATCCGTCCGCTGCCCGGCACGCGCAAGATCGTGCTCGCCACGGCAATCGCCGAAACCAGCCTGACCATCGAAGACATCCGCGTGGTGATCGACGCAGGGCTTCAGCGCACAGCGCGCTACGATCCGGCGACCTGCATGACGAGGTTGGTGACACAACGCTTAAGCCTCGCCTCGGCCGATCAACGCCGTGGCCGCGCGGGCCGCGTCGCGCAAGGCGTGTGCTACCGCTTGTGGGAAGAAGCCGAAACCCGCGCGCTCACCCCCTACACGCCGCCTGAAATCCTGACGAGCGATCTCAGCCCCTTCGCGCTCGACTTGGCACTCTGGGGTGAGCGCGATGCCAATCGCCTCAAGCTGCTCGACCCGCCGCCCGCGAGCACATTCGCCGAAGCGCAAGACCTGCTGCGCGAACTCGACGCAATCGACGGTGAGAACCGCATCACCCCGCACGGACGCGCCTGCGCGACGTTCGGGGCTCACCCGCGCCTCGCCCACATGATGCTGCGTGCCAAGGAGAGGGGCGACGGCGCAACTGCCGTAGCACTCGCCGCCATCTTGAGCGAACGCGACATCATTCGCGGTGGCAAAGACGTCGATCTTCGCACTCGCCTCGAAGCGTTCGAAGCGGGCGCCGCCAACGCCGACCGCGGGTCGCTCGCTCGCGCACGCGAACAAGCCCGCGCTTGGGCGCGCACGCTCAATGTGAAGGGAAGCATCGAGACCAACGCCGCCGGTCGTCTCACCGCCCTCGCCTATCCCGAACGTGTCGCCAAACGCCGAGGGCCCGCAAGCTTCCGTTTGGCCAGCGGCCGCGGCGCAACGTTACCGGAAACGGACGCACTCGCGCGCGAGGACTACCTCGCGATTGCAGCCCTCGACGGCGCCGGCGCGAACGCAAAGATCCATCAAGGCGCACCGCTCACGCTCGCCGAAATCGAAGACCTGTTCGGCGCGCACATCGAAACGCGCGAAATCTGCGAATGGTCGAGCCGCGAAAAGGCCGCCGTCGCACGCGAAGAAGAACGCCTTCACGCACTCACGCTCGCCGAACGCCCGCTGAAAAAGCCGGACGCAGCGAAACTCGCCGCCGCGGTCCTCACCGGCATCCGCGAACTGGGCTTGAGCGCCTTACCCTGGACACCCGAACTGGACGCATTCCGCGCCCGCGTCGCCTTCATTCGCAAACTCGAACCGGACGGCGGCTGGCCCGATCTTTCAGACGATGCGCTCGCCCGCGATCTCGAACAGTGGTTGCTACCCTTTCTGGGCGGCGTCACGCGCGCCGCCGACTTCGCACGCATCGATCTCTCGAACGCGCTGCATAGCCGCTTCGATTGGGAGCAGAAAAAGCGCCTCGACAACCTGGCCCCGACCCACGTCGAAGTGCCCTCCGGCTCGCGCATCGCCATCGACTACACGACCGACGCGCCCTTCCTCGCCGTTCGCCTGCAAGAAATGTTCGGTCTCGCCGACACGCCGACGGTGGCGAACGGTCGCGTGCCGCTGACGCTGCATCTGCTCTCGCCCGCGCGCCGTCCCGTGCAAGTCACGCGCGATCTGAAAAGCTTCTGGAAGAACGGCTATCCGGAAGTGAAGCGCGACCTCAAAGGCCGCTATCCGAAACACCACTGGCCCGACGACCCCTGGACCGCAATCCCAACCGCCCGCGCCAAACCGCGAGGGACATGATGCGCTACTCGCCCATCGCTTCGGCAATCAACTCGTCGCTCGCATCCGCCAACAGCGCCTCGTTCGCGTCGCTCCCGACCGGCACCTTGCCGATGTCGAGCAGCGCCGGGACAGCCAGCGGCGAAACGCGGTCGAGTTTCTTCAACACGATGTGCCCCTTGATGCGCTTCAACAACGCTCCGAGCCGCGCAATATCGAGCGCGCCCGTCGAGGCGTCGTCATACGCGGCCCGCAAGAGAATGTGGTCCGGCTCATGGCTGCGGAGTACGTCGTAGATGAGGTCGGATGAAAAATTGACCTGCCGCCCCGTGCGCTCCTCGCGCGGGTTGCGCCGCTCGATCAATCCGGCAATCACGGCACACGTCTTGAAGCTCCGCTTCAGCAGCGCGGACTCGACCAGCCACGCGTCCAGATCGTCGCCCATCATGTCTTCGTCGAACAGCTTGTTCATGTCGAGCGACGCAAGCTGCCCCAACGACCAGATCGCAAGCGAATACTCGCTGGCGACGAAGCCCAAGGGCTTCATCCCCATCCGCTCCAACCGCCGCGTGAGCAGCATGCCAAGCGACTGGTGACAAAGCCGCCCGTCGAACGGGTAGCAAACGAGGAACTGCCGTGCCCCTCTTGGGAACGTTTCGACCAGCATCTCGTGCGCCTTCGGCAGAACCGATCGAAGGCGCTGAATCGCGAGCCACTCTTTCACCTGATCGGGCAGGAATTCCCAACGCTTCGGATCGGCCAGCATCTCGCGCACGCGCTGCGCCAAAAACGTCGACAGCGGAAACTTCCCGCCTTCGAACGAGGGAATTTTCGGATCGCCGGGCGGCCCCGGCGTCACGATCGCCTCGCTCTCGACAATTCCTTCGAAGCGCAAAATCCGCCCCGCGAACAGGAACGTATCGCCCGCCAGCAGCTGCTGCAGGAAATACTCTTCGACCTGCCCCACGATCCGCCCGGCATACGTCGCCCGCGGTCCGCGATACGTGCGCACCACGCGCACCTTCAGCATCGGCACCTCGACGATCGTGCCGCAGTTCAGCCGGTACCGTTGCGCGACTTGGGGGCTGGCCACGCGCCACAACCCCTCAACCGTCTGCCTCAGCTTCGCGTAGCGCTCATAGGCACGCAGCGCGTACCCACCCGTCGCTACATAGTCGAGAACGTGGTCGAAATCTGCACGCGGCAAGTCGGCGTACGGCGCGGCAGTCCGTACCTCGGCGTAAAGCGCATCCCCATCGAACGGCGCTGCGACCGCCGACCCCAGCACATGCTGCGCCAACACATCGAGCGCACCGGCACGCGGTTTCTCGCCGTCCAATTCGCCGTGCAACAGCGCATCGCGCGCCGCCTCGCACTCCAGCACTTCGAAGCGATTTGCCGGCACCAACAAAGCGCGGCTGGGCTCGTTCATCCGATGGTTCGATCGCCCGATCCGCTGCGCGATGCGGCTCGCACCTTTGGGAGCACCCACGTTGATCACGAGATCGACCGCGCCCCAATCAATGCCGAGGTCGAGCGTCGACGTGCACACGACCCCACGCAACGCGCCCTTCGCCATCGCACCCTCCACCTTGCGCCGCTGCTCCGGCGCGAGCGACCCGTGGTGCAGCGCAATCGGCAGGTTCTCCGCGTTGATGCTCCAAAGCGCCTGGAACACGAACTCGGCCTGCATGCGCGTATTGACGAACACGAGCGCCGTCTGCGCGCTTTTGATCGCTGTCAGAATGTCGTGCATCGCATGCCGCGCCATATGCCCCGCCCATGGCACCTCGGCCTCCGTGTGCATGATCGAGACATTGGGCGTTGCACCGGGCGCACCGCGCACAACGCGCGCCAACCGCACCTCGCCGGGCACCTGTGGCGCCAGATACCGCGCGAGCACATTCGGATCGTCGACCGTGGCCGACAGCCCGACGCGCCGGTGCTGCGGCGCCAGCGTCGCGAGCCGCGCCAGATCGAGCGCCAACAAGTCGCCCCGCTTGGACGGCGCCAGCGCATGCAACTCGTCGAGCACGACGCAGCGCAAATCGCCGAACATCGTGGGCGCCTCGCGCGCCGCAAGCAGCAGCGCCAACTGCTCCGGCGTCGTCAGCAAAATGTCCGGCGGCGAAACCTTCTGCCGCTGCCGCTTGTGCGCCGAGGTATCGCCCGTCCGCGTCTCGAGCCGGACCTTCAGCCCCATTTCGCGCACGGGCGCTTCCAAGTTGCGCGCAATGTCAACCGCAAGCGCCTTCAAAGGCGAGAGATACAGCGTATGCACGCCAGGCGGTCTCGCCGCAGCCTTGGCCTTCAGCCGAGCAATGATCGGGTTCTGCGCGCGCGTATCCACGTTCGAAGCAGCGACAGGCCGCACCGCCGACAGTTCAATGAGAGACGGCAAAAACCCTGCCAGCGTCTTGCCACCACCGGTGGGCGCCGTGAGCAGCACATGCTCTCGCGCCAGCGCCGCCTCGATCAGCGCCAACTGGAACGGCCGCGGCGTCCACCCACGCGAATCAAACCAAGCAGCGAACGCCGGCGGCAACAGCGCTTGCGTCGCCGCGTCAGCAATCACACCGGCGACCCTGGCACCAGCATCGGTACGCGCTTGGCGTACGCGCCATACACATCCGCGCCAAGCTCATCGCGGAGGAACCGCTCCTCAAGGCGCGCCTTCAGAAATATCCCAACGACAACGAGGACAAAGCCGATCACCGCCGACATACGCCCGCTGACGGCAACAAGCGCGATCGTCCCGAGCAACAGGCCCGTGTAGATCGGATGCCGCACAAACGCGTAAGGCCCGTTATCGATAAGCTTGTGATCCTCTTTTCGGGTCACGCTGCTCGACCACAGGCCGCCGAGCTGCAGCCGCGCCCACCATGCGAACGCAAATCCGGCAATGGCGAGAACCACGGCGCCCCACTGGGCTGCGTCCGGCAACTCCCACAATTGCGCGAACCCGAACGAAAGGATCGCCTCACGCAAGGGCGGCAGAGGCACCGGGCTCGACGATTGGCCAAGCGACATGAAGATCAGCGCGAACCCGATCCCCATCAACAGCCGATAGGGCCATTCGCGCCCAAAGCCCGCCACCTTGACGGTGGGTGCGGCCATCGTGTTCGCCGCAATGAGCCACGACACGCCCCAGGCAAACCAAATGAAGACGATCATGTATTTCGGCGTCATGCCAGCAAACCCCTCGAAACCGCGACCACGCGGCAGGCAGCAACATAGCACCGAACCAAATACGCAAGCACGCCGCCCGATACCGCGCCTGGCCCTCAAACCATCGCCCGGGTTAACCTCTCACCCCTCGAATTGTGGAGAACGCCATGCTCGAATTCATCTCATCGCCAGCCGTCAAAGCCGCCAAGCTTCCCTTCAGCGCCGCAACGCGCGTCGGCGACGTGCTCTACCTCTCGGGATGCCTGGGAAACGTGCCGGGAAAAATGGAACTCGTGCCCGGCGGGATGGAGGCTGAGGCGCGCCAGATGATGGAAAACATCAAATCCGTCCTCACTGACAACGGCCTGACGTTCGATCATGTGTTCAAAGCCACCGTGATGCTTGCCGACATGAAGCAGTGGGGCGACTTCAACAGAGTTTACGTCGGATACTTCAAGCCCGATCGCATGCCCGCGCGTTCGGCCTTCGGTGCAAACGGATTGGCGCTAGGTGCACAGGTGGAAGTCGAAGTCATGGCCTACTGCGGAAAATAACGCCTCACGCAGTCGAAGCCACGGCGATCAAAACCACCAGCACCAATACCGCAAGGGCGCGCATCTGGTGCAGGCGTAGAAGATGGAATTTGTCTGCGTCGCACATTGGAATCTCCGTTTTGTGACTCGCCGCGCCGCCAACCCCCTTCCGGCCCGCAACCATGGCTGCGGGCCGGAAGGTCAGTCTTAAGCAGCGGGGCGAATATTCTGGTTCACCCGGAACAAGTTCTTCGGATCGTATTTCTTCTTCACTTCGCTCAAGCGCTTGTAGTTCGCGCCGTAGCTCGCCTGCACGCGGCCGTCGTTCTCATCCGCGTCCATGAAGTTCACGTAGGCGCCGCCCATGTTGAACGGATGCACCGCTTCCCAATAAGCGCGGCCCCACTTCTTGATCTCGGACGCTTTCGACGGGCTCGGATCGATCGCCGCAATCACCATCGACCAGCGCGCATCGCGTGCGCCCCACGGCGTATCGCTCGCACCAACGCGGTGCGCCGCGCCGTCGACCGGATAGAGATGCGTCAGGCACATCCAGCTCGGCGATTGCGAGGCGTGCTTAATATGCGTCGCGATCGCCTCGTCGGTGAGCTCCTGGACGTAGTCGCCCTTCCAATACCACTGCAGCCCTTTCGGGAAGAGTGGATCGAACGCCGTTTGCAAGCCTGTGAAAGGCACAACCCCCATACCGTTCATGATCGGTGCAGGCACCTTGTCGAGCAGCGGCTTCATCGCCGCTTCGCCTTCGGCCTGCGTCCCGTCATAGGCGCCGATGATCGCGCAAATCCTGCGGTTCCAGAGCGGTTCCGGAAACGGCGCGGAAGGCGGCACGGTCTTGAGGCCCAGGAACACGCCGAGCTTCTCCGGTGCCTTGCCGATGAAATCGCGATAGACGCTCATCACTTTCGCCGCGTCCTTGATGTCCCAGAAAATCGGGCCGCCAAAGACGTTCTTCACCGGATGCGCTTTGAACAGGAAGCTCGTGACAACGCCGAAGTTCCCGCCGCCGCCGCGCAGCGCCCAGAAGAGATCCGCGTTCTGCTTCTCGCTCGCCGTGACGAAACTTCCGTCCGCAAGCACGACATCGGCCTCGATCAGATTGTCGATCGTGAGTCCGTATTGCCGCGTGAGGTAACCGGTGCCGCCGCCGAGCGTGAGGCCAGCGATGCCCGTGGACGAGACGATGCCGGCGGGAACCGCAAGACCGAACGCCGCCGCTGCGTGATCCACGTCGCCCTGCGTGCAGCCGGGTTCGACGCGGACGCGCGACGTCGCCGGATCGACATGCACGCCCTTCATGAGCGAAAGGTCGATCATCAAACCGCCGTCGACGCTCGCGAGGCCGGGGCCATTATGCCCGCCGCCGCGAATGGCGATGACGAGGTCGTTCTCGCGCCCGAAATTCACCGCCGTGATCACATCGGCCGCACTCGTGCAGCGTGCGATGAGGCGCGGTTTCTTGTCGATCATGCCGTTGTAGAGCGCCCGAACCTCGTCGTAGCTCTTGTCCGAGGGCTGAACGACGTTGCCGCGCAACGCGGCTTTCAGATCGGTAACTTTCTGCTTATCCAACATTGACGCCTCCATGGCTTCCGTAAGGGGCCAAAACTGCCCGAAATGTGAGGCCAAAACCTAAGGCGGTGGCCGGTCTTGCGGTATGACCGGCCATCGGCGATCTTTGACCAGGCGTCCGGCCGCATGGTTGGCCGATGACTGATCGTCCGGCAGAGTTGCCCGATCGTCGGCGAGGAGAAGTTTTTGGACGTTCTATCGGAAGTTTTACGCGCCGTGCGGCTGACCGGCGCCATCTATTTCGACATAAACGCGCGCGAACCGTGGGTGGCGGAATCGCCTGCGACCTCGGCCATTTGCACGAACGTCATGCCGGAGTTCGAGCATGTGGTTTCCTTCCACATCATGCTCGACGGCTGGTGCTGGGTTCAGCTCGCCGACAATTCGGAACCGGTGCTGAAACTCGAAGCCGGTGACGCGGTCATCATCCCAGGCGGCGAAGCGCACGTGATGAGCACGGAAAAGGGCCTCCGCTCGAAGCCCGACATGCAGCTTTACCGACGCCCGACCGACCGCCCCTTGCCGTTCCAGATCATGGAGTTCGGCGGTCAGGGGGCCAGCGCTCGTTTCGTCTGCGGCTATCTGGGTTGCGACGCCAGACCGTTCAACCCGATCTTGGGAGCATTGCCACGCCTGATGCGCGTGCAAAGTACCAGCGTCGGCGGCCAACTCATTCATGACCTGCTGCGCGTGGCACTGCAGGAAAGCATGCACTCCAGCGCCGGCGGCGAAACGATCCTTTCAAAGCTCAGCGAACTGATGTTCCTGCAGGCGATCCGCCAATACATCGAAACCCTGCCGCCGGAGGCCAAGGGGTTTCTCTCGGGACTGCGCGACCGCCAGATCAGTGCGGCGCTTACACTCATGCATTCGCGCCCATCTGAAAATTGGACGCTCGATACGCTCGCAAAAGAGGCGGCGTTGTCGCGCTCTGCGTTCGCTGAGCGCTTTGCTGAGCTCATGGGTGTGCCGCCGATGCAGTATCTGGGCAACTGGCGTCTGCAGCTCGCTGCGCGTGCGCTCGAACGGCCCGGTGTTAGCATTGCGCAAGCCGCCGCCGAAGTCGGCTACGAATCCGAAGCGGCGTTCAATCGCGCGTTCAAGCGCTTGGTTGGCGTACCGCCGGGCGCGTGGCGTCGCAGTCGTGCGACCGCCGCACCTGCTTCTTGAGATTGATGCGTGCCGCCAACATCCTGAAACTCACCCCAGCTGGCCTCTATTGCGAAGCAGGTGACTTCCACGTCGATCCCGTCCGCAAAGTGCCGCGTGCGGTGATCACACACGGCCACTCCGACCATGCGCGTTCGGGCCACGGGGCCGTGCTCGCAACCAAGGAAACGCTCGCCGTCATGGCCGCGCGTTACGGTGAAAACTTCACGGGAGCACGCCAGCAATTGCGCTTCGGCGAGACGATCACGTTGGGCGACGCGAAGGTCACGCTCAAACCAGCAGGTCACGTGATCGGCTCCGCGCAAGTCGTGATCGAGGTACAAGGAAAGCGCGTCGTGGTCTCCGGCGACTACAAACGGGCCCGCGATCCGACGTGCCCGCCGTTCGAACCCGTCCCATGCGATGTCTTCATTACTGAGGCGACCTTCGGTCTGCCACTGTTCCGCCATCCGCCGGCATCAGAAGAGGCGGCGAAATTCCTGCACGCGTTGCGCCTGTTCCCCGATCGCCCACACGTCATCGGCGCCTACTCGTTGGGTAAGGCTCAACGAT
>JANNEL010000649.1:0-1997 GCA_031378595.1 Alphaproteobacteria bacterium | reverse complement strand
TTGCCGCGCGATCCGAAGCTGCGGGCGCAGGCGCGGATGATCGAGGACGCGATGGATACGCTCTATGAGCCGATCAACTGGGGCCTTGGCGAAATTCGCTGGTTCAAACGCGCGGAGGGCGAGCAGGCGCGGATGATCGAGACGCGCGCCGCGGCGCAAGCGCGGGACTTCGTCGTTTGGTTGGAGCGGCAACTCGGCGATCAAGAATGGTTCTGCGGCGCGTTCGGCTGGGCCGACCTTTCGGTCATCCCCTACATCAACGGCTCGGCGGGGCTCGGCGTTGGGCCGTCGGCCTCATCGAAGCTTGGGCAATGGCAGGCGCGGGCGAACGCGCGCCCCTCCGTTGCGCAGGCGGCGAGCCAAGCGGCTGAGTCTATCAAGGGCATGGCAATGGTCGGCGAGGCGGTGAAGCAGCGGCTCTTCAAGCGCGAGTATCGCGATCACCGGTTGGAATGGATGGTGCGGTCCGGCGGGATCGACGTCGTGCTTGACGGCATCAAGGCCGATACGATCCGCTTCTCGAACGAATTCAGGTAGGGCCTCATGAGCAGCGAGATCATCTTCCACCATTACTGGACGTCGCCGTTTTCGGAGAAGGTGCGCGTCGTTTTCGGGATGAAGGGGCTTACGTGGCGCTCCGTCGAGATCCCGAACATGATGCCGAAGCCGGATTTGATCCCGTTGACCGGCGGGTACCGCAAGACACCCGTCATGCAGATCGGCGCCGACATCTATTGCGACACCCAGCTGATTATCCGCGAGTTGGAGCGGCGCCACCCTACACCCGCAATCGTTCCACACGCGGGCTTAAGCTTCGCGTTGGCGTTCTGGTCCGACCGGCCGTTCTTTCAGGCGACGGTGCCGCTGATCTTCGGCGAGGTCGGGCCGATGATCCCGGAGGCGTTCAAGAAAGACCGCGAGCAAATGTTTCCGGAGCGGCCGTTCAACAATGAGGTGATGAAGGCCGCAATCCCGGCATTCAAAGACCAGTGGCGCGCGCATGCGGATTTCTTGGAGGCGCAGCTTCAGGATGGTCGCAAGTTCCTGCATGGCGACGTTGCAAACGTCGACGATGCGCATTGCCATCTGAATATCTGGTTCTTGAAGAGCTTCTTCGCGCCGACGGCGGAGGCGTTGTTGAAAGAGTTCCCGCGGATCACCGCGTGGTACGCGCGGGTGACGGCCATTGGGCACGGAACGCACACGCCGATGGATTCGAAAGAGGCGCTTGCCATCGCGAAAGCCGCAACGTCCACGGCGGTGGCGCGCGCGGACGAACACGATCCGAACGGACGCAAGCCTGGCGATCGCGTTAGCGTCATGGCGGACGACTACGGCCGCGATCCGGTGACGGGCCAGCTTGTCTTTTCGACGGCACAGGAGATTGCGATCAAACGGCACGACCCTGCGGTCGGCGATGTGGTCGTGCATTTTCCGCGCGCGGGGTTCTTGGTTATTTCGGCTTGAGGGATGTAGCTCATGAACGTGGTTGAATCGGCTCCGGCGATTGTCGAGGCACCCTGCGGGAAACTGGAAGGCGTGCGCCGCGGTGGCGTTTCGAGCTTCAAGGGCATTCCGTTTGCCACCGCGCGGCGTTGGCATGCGCCGGAGCGCGCTGCGCCATGGGCGGGTGTCATATCCGCTCGCGCTGCTGGAGCCGTCGCGCCACAAAATCCCACGGCGCTGGAAGGATTGATCGGAAGCGGCGGCAAGACCGTGCAGAGCGAAGATTGCTTGTCGCTCAGCGTTTGGACGCCCAATTGCGACGGCACGAAGCGGCCGGTGATGGTTTGGATTCACGGCGGTGCGTTCGTCACCGGTGCGGGGAGCATCGGGCTCTATAGCGGCAAGGCGTTGGTGGCGGCGGGCGACGTTGTCATTGTGACGATCAACTACCGGCTCGGCAATCTTGGGTTCTTGCGGCTTGCCGACATGACGAACGGGCGGATTGGGTCGACGGGTACGGAAGGGCTTCAGGACCAGATCGCAGCGCTCGG
>JANNEL010000648.1:0-1608 GCA_031378595.1 Alphaproteobacteria bacterium | reverse complement strand
GTACGAAGCAATTTCATGGTCGAAAGCCCCCAGAACTTGAGCACCAACCCTAGCAAAGGGACGCGCGCGTACAAACACTCACCTACGAGGAGAGTCGGCCCGGCAAAAGGCGGATCGCAAAGCGAATCCCGGCCGCGCGCACAAAAAACGTCACGGCGAGCGCCGCGGTCAGCGCAAACCCGTCACCCGCGTCCGCAAACCAAACACCGTAATACGCAAGCGCCCCAAGTACAGACGCAGTCACGTAGATCTCGCCCGTGAAAACCAGGGGCGCGCGGTTGGCCAGCACGTCGCGCACGACACCGCCGCCCGACGCTGCAATCGCGACAAGAAAGATCGTGACCGACGCATCGAGCTGCAGCCCCGCGAGCCGCTGCATCCCCGTCGCCGTAAAAAGCGCAAGGCCCACCGCGTCGGCCCACACCAGCGTCTTCTCGGGCGGGGCACCAAAGCGCACCGCTTCGAACACGACGACTGCCGAAAGCAACGCCGCCCAGAGCGGCTCCGGGGCGGTGAGCCAACGCACCGGCCCACCGATCAGCAGATCTGCAATCGTGCCTCCGCCAAGCCCCGCCGCGACCGACAAGAACACCGCGCCCACGAGATCGAACTGCTTTTCGGCGGCAACCAACGCGCCCGACGCCGCAAACACGGCGGTCCCGAGCAAAGTCAAAACGGCGAGAGCAACATCCATGGTGTCATTGAATTAGCGCGAGTCGTGGCCTGGCGGCTATCCCTGCTTAGGGACGACGACCGGCGTCCGCCGCGCCATCTCCGCCGCGACGAACGCCTCGAACGGCGCCCGGCCCACGACGAACCACCCGAACCAGCGCCCGGGACCCCAGCGCAACACGCCCCAACCCAAAAGCTGAAACGTTGCCGTGCCCACGGCCGCGATACCGACCGTCACCGCGCCCGCCCACAAGAATCGATTGAGCAACGTGTCGCCAGCCCACGTGCCGCTGCTCAACGTCCAATTCAGGCCGAGGAGCGCGGCACCCATCGCCGCCGCCAGCGCGAACGTCGTGTAAGGCGAGACATACGGAAACCGCGGCGCGAAATAATAGCGGAACGTGAAGAACGTCATCACATGCGCAAAACTGAACCAAGAACTCAGCGACCAAAACTGCAACGGCAGCCAAGACTGCACGGCATCCTCGACACCCGCCCGCAACGCCGTCGACAACGCAAACGGAGCCGGCAAAATAATGGCGAACAGCAGCACCCACGCAAGGTAGTTGCGCAAAAGGTGCACCAGCACCTCGACGACGTAATACGACGGACCATTGTACTCGGGCATGGCCGCACCTTATCTCCCCTCTCCCCTTGCGGGAGAGGACATTTTTCGAAGCGAAGCGAGGAAAATGGGTGAGGGGACCGGGTTGAAGTCGTGGCGCCAGCGCGCCTACATAGCGCCACCAGCGCAAGGGATCGGCCCATGTACCAGCTCTACGTCGCCAACAAGAATTACTCCTCCTGGTCGCTCCGGCCGTGGGTGTTGATGCGTGAGCTTGGCATTCCGTTCGAGGAACGCTTCCAAGCGTTCACGCCGGGCGGGAGCTACATGACGTTTAAGGCCTTCTCGCCGACCGGCAAGGTGCCGACCTT
>JANNEL010000636.1:0-5145 GCA_031378595.1 Alphaproteobacteria bacterium | reverse complement strand
CAGACGATCCATAATCCAGCTGCTTACGCGACGGCGTATGATCCGGGTTTGGACGGCGTCTTGAATTATGGCACGCCGGGGAACGACGACGTCCTGAAGGACGGCGTCTCGATCGTGACGAGCCCTGGCGCGGACCTTGTGTTCGGGACGGGCGACGACAAGGAAGTCTTCCAGTTCAACAACGTGACCTCCGATGCGGGACTGTCAGCGCCGTTCAACGCCTGGATGACGTTCTTCGGCCAGTTCTTCGATCACGGCCTGGACCTGATCACGAAGGGCGGCTCGGGCACGATCTTCATTCCGCTGCAGCCCGACGATCCGCTCTATGTGCCGGGCGGGACGAGCAACTTCTTGGTGTTGACGCGGGCGACGAACCTGCCCGGCGCGGACGGCATCCTTGGCACCGCCGACGACATTCACGCGAACACAAACACGACTTCGCCGTTCGTCGACCAGAACCAGACTTATTCCTCGCATCCTTCGCACCAGGTTTTCCTTCGCGCTTATGCGCTCAACGCCGATGGGCATCCGGAAGCCACGGGCGGGCTGATCACCAACCGCGATCTTGGTGCCGATGGAAAATTCGGAACCGGTGACGACGTCGAGATCGGCGGTATGGCAACGTGGGCCGTCGTCAAGGCGCAAGCCCGCGCCATGCTGGGCATCAACCTGACCGATGCCGACTTCGCCAACGTCCCGCTGCTGGCGACCGACCCGTACGGCAATTTCATCAAAGGACCGAACGGGTTTCCGCAAGTCGTCATCCGCACCGGCAACGGCGCGGACGGGATTGCCGGAAATGCCGACGACACGACGATCCTGGTCGAAGGCGACCCCGCCGCGAACGGCGGCCTGGGCATCAGCCTGACAAACGCGGTCAGCACCGGCCACGCGTTCCTGAACGATATCGCACATACTGCGGTGCCGGTCTTCGTCAGTGGCGTTCTAGCGCCGGATAGCGACAGTGCGGTCGGCCTGTCGGAACTGGGTACCTACGACAACGAGCTGCTCGACAAGCACTACATCGCCGGCGACGGGCGGGTGAACGAGAATATCGGCCTGACGACGGTTCACCAGATTTTCCATTCCGAACACAACCGGCTGGTCCAGCACACGAAGGACGTTGCGCTGGCGACGGGCGATGTTGCGTTCTTGAACCAGTGGTTATCGCCCGACGCTCAGCTGACGGTCTTCCCGCCGGATCAAGCCGCGATCGACGCGTTGCATTGGAACGGCGAGCGCCTGTTCCAGGCAGCGAAATTCGGCACGGAAATGCAGTATCAGCATTTGGTGTTCGAAGAGTTCGCACGCACGATTCAACCGAACATCGATGCGTTCTTGGACTTCGACGACACGATCGATCCTTCGATCGTGTCCGAGTTTGCGAACACGGTGTACCGCTTCGGTCACTCGATGCTGACCGAGACGATCGACCGCTACGATCCGAATTTCGTCAACGATCCCACCGGCTTGGTGCAAGCCTTCTTGAATCCGCTGATGTTCGCGACCAGCGGCCCGACGCCGGAGGAAGCGGCCGGTGCGATCATTCGCGGTCTGACGCGTCAGGTCGGTAACGAGATCGACGAGTTCGTCACGGAAGCCTTGCGGAACAACCTGCTCGGTCTGCCGCTCGATCTGGCGGTGATGAATCTGGCGCGCGGCCGCGACACCGGCGTTCCGACGCTGAACGCTGCGCGGCGCGAATTTTACAACGGAACCGGCGATAGCCAGTTGAAGCCCTATTCGAGTTGGGTGGATTTCGCCGAGCACGTCAAACATCCGGAGTCCGTTATCAACTTCATCGCGGCCTACGGCGTCCACTCGGCGTTGCAGGGTCCGGGCGTGGATACGCTGGTGGAGAAGCGCGCCATTGCGACGGCGTTGGTTCTCGGTGGCACTGCACATATCGATGACGGCACGCTCACGGGATACGACTTCACCGCGGACGCCGACGATCGCATCGCGTTCCTGAACAGCCAAGGCATCTATGCAAACACGCCCGAAGGCGTGACGATTACCGGCGTCGACGCGATCGATCTTTGGATCGGCGGTTTGGCGGAAGAGAAGATGCCGTTCGGCGGCATGCTTGGCTCGACGTTCAACTTCGTGTTCGAGAACCAGCTTGAGAACCTGCAAGACGGCGACCGGCTATACTATCTGCACCGTGTTGCGGGGCTGAACTTCGAATCGGAGTTGGAGAACAACACGTTCGCCAAGCTGATTATGCTCAACACGAACACGACCCACTTGCCGGGTCTCGTGTTTTCGACGCCGGCCTATACGCTTGAGGTCGATCAGAGCCTCCAGTTCACGGGTCTCGGTTTGGACTTCCGCGCCGATCCAACGGGCGACAGCGTGCTGGTGCCCGACGTCATTCGCGACAATCCCGATACGATCGGCCCCGACACCAATTACTTGAAATACACCGGGCCCGAACACGTGGTGCTCGGCGGTACGGCGGGCGACGACATCCTTATCAGCAGCGAAGGCGACGACACGCTCTACGGCGACGCAGGCAACGACCGCCTTGAGGGCGGTTACGGCAACGACCAAATCGAAGGCGGCGACGGCGACGACATCATCACCGACATCGGCGGCGACGACACGATCCACGGCGGCGACGGCAACGACGTCATCCACGGCGGCAACGGGATCAATTTGATTCTGGCCGGCGACGGCAACGACTTCATCGTCACCGGCGACGATTTCACGGAGGTTTTTGCCGGCGAAGGCAACGACTTCATCCTGGGCGCCCGGCTCGACCTGCAATTGATGGGTGGCGGCGGCGACGACTGGTTCGAGATCGGAACCCAGGACGGTGCCCCCGGCGACAACTTCGCCAACATTCCGCCGCAAGCCTTTATCGGCGGCAACGACGTCTTCCTCGGCGACGGCGGCTTCGACGAAATGATCGGCGAAGCGGGCGACGACATCTTCGTCGGCAGCGAAGGCACCGACAAGATGCTGGGCGGCATCGGTTACGACTGGGGTACCTTCAAGGACGATCACTACGGCGTAACAATCGATATGAGCCGCATTGCCTTCGAGCAATCGGCGCTTTCGCCATCGGCCGCGGGTGTGCACCAAAAGTTGCGGATCGAAGGCCTTTCGGTATCGTCACACAGCGACGTGTTGCGCGGCGATAACGACACGGCCGCCGTGATCGGCGGCGTGGGTATTGCCAACAACACTCTGACCAATATCAACTTGATCAGCGGCTTGCAGGGCTTCCTCGACGAAGCGCTGGGCGTACTCCCCGGCACGCACGTGACGTCGTTCGACGGCGGTAATATCATCCTGGGCGGCGGCGGCAGCGACATCATCGAGGGCGGCGGCGGCGACGATCTGATCGACGGCGACAAGTGGCTCAACGTACGTATCAGCGTCAAAGCGACCGTCGATCTGGACCACAACGGCATCGCAGATCGCGACGCGAACGGGCAGCTTGTCCTCGGCGACGAAATCGCCAGCTACGACAGCATGAAGCCGATGGCGGCTTTGATGGTCGAGGGCGTCTATAACCCCGGTCAGCTGGTCGTCGAGCGGGAAATACTGTCGGCGGCGCCGGCGTTCGATACCGCCGTCTTCTCGGGCCTGATGGCCGACTACAACGTCACAACCGACGCGAATGGCGTGACGACCGTGACCGACGCCGTCGCGGGCCGCGATGGTGTCGACCACCTCGTCAACGTCGAACGGCTCCTGTTCAACGACGGCTCGGTTACGATTCCGGGCTTCGAAGGTCTCAACAACGATCCGCTCGGCCTGCTGTCGATCAGCGACAGCACACCTGAGACGTTCCAGACGTTGACTGCGTCGATCGCAGGAATCACGGATGACGACAACACCGCTACCGGCGGCAGCGTCACCGGACCCGTTGCCTATTACTGGCAATTCGAGGCGATTCCCGGGTCAGGCGTGTTCCAAGACATCACCCGGCTCGCCGAAGGCGGCGCTGCGGTGCAAAACATCACTGGGCCGACGTTTACGGTGACACCCGATCTGGCCGGGTTCGAACTGCGCGTGCGGGCGGTCTATCACGACCAGCACGGCGTGCTGGAGACAGTGTTCTCGGCACCGACCACGGCTGTCGTTGCTGGGGTTGCGCCGCCACCCGTGGCGCCGCTTCCGGAAGAGACGCCGGTCGATAGCACCGGCGTGCGCTTCATCCGGGCCGATCTGCAATTCATTCTCGATCAGATCAAGATCGCGGAGCGGAATGCGGCCGGCGAAAACCTCATCGACATGATGCCGACTGTGCGGTCGTCTTTGGGCCTGCGTACGGTCGATGGATCGTACAACAACTTGGTGCTCGGTCAGAACACGTTCGGCGGCGCCGATACGACGTTCCCGCGTTTGGTCCCGCCGGTGTTTCAGTCTGCGGACATGTCACCAGCCGCCTTCGGACCGCCCCACCCAACGTCTTATGCGCAAACCAGCGGTTCGGTATTCGATTCCGATCCGCGCACGATCAGCAACTTGATCGTCGACGACACAGCCAACAACCCGGCGGCCGTCGCGGCCGCGGCGGGGACCCCCGGTTCCGAACTTGTGACCGGGTTGCGCACCGATGGCACGCCGTTCGAGACGTTCTTCATTCCGAACCAGACGCCGGACGCCGCCTTGTCTGCGCCGTTCAACGCCTGGATGACGTTCTTCGGCCAGTTCTTCGACCACGGTTTGGATCTGGTCACCAAAGGCGGCTCGGGAACGGTGTTTATCCCGCTGCAGCCGGACGATCCGCTTTACGTCGCGGGCAGCCCGACCAACTTCATGGTGCTGACGCGGGCGACGAACCTGCCCGGGCCCGACGGCGTGCTCGGCACAGCCGACGACATTCACGAACAGGAAAATACCACCACACCGTTTGTCGATCAGAACCAGACCTACTCGTCGCATCCCTCACACCAGGTGTTCCTGCGTGCCTACGAACTCGATGCCGACGGTAAGCCGGTGGCAACCGGCGACCTGATCACGAACCGCGACCTCGGGGCCGACGGCATCTTCGGTACCGCCGACGATGTGCAGATCGGCGGCATGGCGACGTGGGCCGTGGTCAAGGCGCAGGCGCGCGACATCCTGGGCATCAATCTCACCGATGCGGACGCCTTCAATGTGCCTCTGCTTGCGACCGACGCCTACGGC
>JANNEL010000622.1:0-1578 GCA_031378595.1 Alphaproteobacteria bacterium | reverse complement strand
CCGCGTGATCACCGGCGCTAAGTTGGGAATGGCAGAGACGCTCTACGGCCTCGCGGCGAGCTTGAGCGACGAGCACTCCGTCGAAATTCCGGTCTTCTACCTGCAGCTCGCCTTGGCGCGCGAGCCGCACCACGATCTGTCGCTGTCGCTGCTCGCCGACCGGATGGAAACTGCCGAACGCTACGACGACGCAATCGAAGTCTATGGCCGCATCGAACCAAGCTCGCCGCTCTACATCAATGCGCGCGAGCAGATCGCGCAGAACCTGCAACGGCAAAAGCGCCCCGAAGAAGCGTTGAAAATCTTGACCGCAACGCTGACCGGCGGACCCGACGATGCCGAGATCCATGGCTCGATCGGCGACGTACTGCGCGGCCAGGAAAAATATGAGCAAGCCGCTGAAGCCTATTCGAAGGCAATCGCGCTGATCGGCACGCCGCAGGAACGCAACTGGGCGCTGTTCTACACGCGCGGCATTTCGTACGAACGTTCCGAGCGCTGGGCAGACGCCGAGCGCGATTTGAAACAGGCGCTCAAGCTCAAGCCCGAGCAACCGCTGGTGATGAATTACCTAGCGTACAGCTGGGTCGAGCAAGGCGTGAACAAAACCGAAGCGCTCGCGATGCTGAAGCGCGCCGTCGATCTGCGGCCCGAAGACGGCTTCGTCATCGACAGCTTAGGCTGGGCGCACTATCGCCTTGGCGACTACAAAACCGCGATCAAGTATCTGGAACAGGCGATCTTGCTTGAGCCCGGCGAACCGACCGTCAACGACCACCTGGGCGACGCCTACTGGCGCGTCGGCCGCAAGCTCGAAGCGCGCTTTCAGTGGCAACACGCCTTGACGCTCAAACCGGAAAAGGCCGAGTTGCCGAAGATCCAGCGCAAGATCGAAGCGGGCCTTGAAGACCTGCCCAAGGTCCCGGCGCAAGCGGGCACGCCGCAGTCGTCGGGCCAGTGACGAGCCGCCTCGCACCAGCGAAGGTGAATCTGTTCCTGCACGTCGGCGATAAGCGCGCCGACGGCTACCACAATCTCTTGAGCCTCGTCGTCTTCGCCGATGTTGGCGACCGGCTGACGCTTGCACCGGCGGACCGCCTGTCGCTGAAGGTCACGGGTGCCTTCCCCGACACCGGCCCCGCCGACGACAACCTCGTCATCAAGGCTGCCCGCGCGTTGCAGGCGTGGGCCGACAAGAACGGTCACAAAACTAAACCGGTCGCGTTGACACTCGAAAAGAACTTGCCCGTCGCTTCCGGCATCGGCGGCGGCTCCAGCGACGCCGCGGCCGCGTTGCTGATGCTCGCCGCCCATTGGCGACTACCGATTGCCATCGACGATCTCGAAGCTATGGGTCTGCGATTAGGCGCTGACATACCCGTCTGCCTGCGCGCCGCCCCGACGCTCGTTGCCGGCGTCGGCGAGGTGCTGGAACCCGTCGACAGCCTGCCGCCGTTCGCGCTCGTGCTCGTGAATCCGCGCGTCGAGGTGCCAACAGCGCAAGTGTTCAAGGCGCTGACCGTTCGCTCCGGCGCTCTCGCCCCGCCACGCCGCACGTTGAAAACCACGCGCGACCTC
>JANNEL010000577.1:0-8414 GCA_031378595.1 Alphaproteobacteria bacterium | reverse complement strand
GGCTCGACGTGGCGGCGGCTTTGGCGCGCCTCAATGCGCCGCTGACATTTGAGGAGCTTGGCGGCGGACCGAACGGCCAACGTGGAGCGATTGCGGTGAAGGCCGGTCTCTTCGGCGACTTCGTGTTGGCGCGCAAGGATGCGCCGGCGAGTTATCACCTTGCCGTCGTCGTCGACGATGCGCTGCAAGGCGTGACGCTGGTGACGCGCGGGAACGATTTGTTCGCCGCTACCCACGTGCACCGGTTGCTGCAGGCTCTGTTGGATTTGCCGGCGCCACAATATTCGCATCATCGCTTGATCTTGGATGCGAACGGCAAGCGGCTGGCAAAGCGCGATCAGGCCACGACGCTGAAACACTTGCGCGCGGACGGTTGGACGCCCGCGCGCGTACGCGAAGCCTTGGGCCTTACCAGTCGTTGAGGCCGACGAAGCGGCGGAAGCCGGCCGACTGCGACCAGAATTGCCATTCGCCGAGGAGACGCTCGGTGTCGCCCGGCGTCAGGCCGCGTCCGATGCCGAGGATCATGAGTTCTTCGCAGCCCGGAAACGGTGCCGATAGTGGCGCGGGCAGCGTCGCGTCGCGGCGCGAGAGATTGGCAACCTGCGAATCTTCGACGCCGTCACTCGCCAGGATGACATGCACCGGCATGGCGCGGCAGTCGACGTTCTTCGAGATGTTCATCAGGAACGGAACGATGTTCGTCGAGTTCTGAACCTGCACGCGGCCGTCGCGGACCATTTTCGGCAGACCGCCGATGACCCCGCCGATCAGGCGCGCCATGTCTTCGGCGCGCGCGGTCTTCGGCGCGATCACGATGTCGAGCGTGAGTGCGTTGTTCGCGGCCGAGTTATAGGCGCCGAACGAACGCAGCAACACGCGCGAGTGCGGCGACAAGTTTGCGATCATCGGCTGGATGCGTGCGGCTACACGGCCCGCGAAACCGTCGTCACGGATCAGCGGGTTCGACGACGACAAGTCGATGCCGATCACGATCGTCTGCGGAGGATTTACGGGCGGCGCGTAGCTTGCGTACGCGCTGCCGTTCCAGGCGAGCAGGGCTAGACCGCCAACGAACGCGAAGGCCGGCAGCAGCAAGAGAGTGCGGAGGATTGCCATATTTTTGCCTGTCAAACCGACGCCGACGCGACTTTGCGCGGACGGCGCGCGTTCAAGTCTTCGACGTTGTCGCTCGACGTGCTGAACGAGAACGTAAGGTTCACCTCGTCTGCCGCGTCGTTCGCCTTTCGAAGCAGATAGCCGCGCCGCGAACTGCCGTAGCGGCCGGCGACGACGCCTTCGGTGTAGTGGGTGACGAACTCGGCGAGCTTGGCTTGCTTGAAGTCTTCGGCGTCGGCGCGCAGGTGCTGCAGGTCGAGTTGAGCTTGGCGCAGGTCGTCGCGTACGCGGTTGCCGCGAACGGCTTCCGAATGATTATCGTAGAGCGCACCGCCCGTAATGCCGGTGAAGCCGCGCATCGCCGAATGCAGCGCCATGGCGCCGATTGAGGCGACGACAAGGAAGATGGCACCCAACGAGAACAGCCAAATGAAGATTTCATACTTCTTCAGCAGTTTGACTTCAGCCGGCATCGAGGCCGCGCGCGGAGGCTTTACGCCGAGGCCCTTGAGGAAACCATCCACCTGTTGCGCCGACGAGTTGACGTCGTAGCCGAAGACTTTCGCGCCTTCCGGCAGGCTGTTGTTCGCCCACAATAGGCCGATACCCATGATCATGAACGCCGTCACCGCGAAAATGAACAGCGAATAGACGATCCGGCCGCCGTGGCCGATGTGGGTGATCAGATAGTGGACGGCGAGCGTCGCGAACACGACTTGCAACGATTTCGCGGCGACGGTCGTCGCCATGGCGGGCGGCACTTCGCCGAATTCGTTGGAAAGCGCGCGGGTCCAGAACTCATGGATGATGTTATAGTCAACAAAGAGCGCCGTCATGAACACGCCGAAGCCTAAGAGCACGCCCAAGCCATGCTGCAAGGTCGCACCAGGGCCCGAGACCCGGCGCTTCAGGTTTTCATAGCGGAGGAGCAAGCTGTTCTCGGTATGCGCGCCAAGCCAATTCTTGAGCAGCGTCGACGTCACCTCGACGCCTTTGTGGCCCCAGTTGTACGCGCGGCCGGTCGGACTCTGGTTGAGATCGTGCTTCGACGTACCCAGCTTTGCCATTGATTCTATTCCCCGAGTTCGTTCGCTCGGCACAGCAGAAACACCGTCCAAGTACGGCGAATTCCAGCGCCAACTTGGTGAATGACATTAAATCGTGTCCGGAATTGGTGTGATCATGGCAAAAAAATGGCAATCACGGCGAAAGCGCGGCGCACGAATAAATCTCAAATGCTGAGCCAATGAAACCGTTGTGGAAACGGGTGCAGCGCGCCTTTGGCTTTCACAAAACCTGTCGAAATAGCTCGGGGCAGACAACGGAATGAGCAAGACATTTCGACTACGGTGACGCGACGATACTTAGCATGTCGCCCATGATGGCGTTTAGGTCGAAGTCCTTGGGCGTGTAGATGCGGACGACGCCTAGGGCTTTCAAGTCTGCTTCGTCTTCCGGCGGGACGATGCCGCCGACGATGACGGGCGTTTTCGTGATGCCGGCGGCTCTGAGCTCGCGCATCACTTCGGCGACGAGTTCTTTGTGGCTGCCCGAGAGGATCGAGAGCCCGATGACGTGGGGCTTCTTTTCCTTCGCGGTCTTTGCGATTTCGGCGGGGGTGAGGCGGATGCCGTCATAGGCGACCGTGAAACCGCAGTCGCGGGCGCGATAGGCGATTTGTTCGGCGCCGTTCGAGTGGCCGTCCAGGCCGGGCTTTGCCATGAGAAGCGACGGTGCACGGCCGAGCTTTGTGGCGGTGGCTTTCGCCTTTTCGCGTAGAGCGCCGATCGCTTCGTCATTCGAGAGACGCGGGCTGGCGGCGACGCCGGTCGGCGCGCGGAACTCGCCGAACGCTTGGCGCAGCGTGCCCGCCCATTCGCCGGTCGTGATGCCGGCTTTGGCGCAGACAATCGAGGCCTCCATGATGTTCCGGCCTTCGCCAGCGGCGCGCCGCAGCCCGTCGAGGGCGGCGCCGACGACCTTCGCGTCGCGTGTTTTGCGCCAGGCGTTCAGGCGTTCGATCTGATCGCGTTCGGCGGCAGCGTCGACGGTCAC
This sequence comes from Alphaproteobacteria bacterium, assembly GCA_031378595.1. Taxonomy (GTDB): domain Bacteria; phylum Pseudomonadota; class Alphaproteobacteria; order Micropepsales; family Micropepsaceae; genus SZUA-430. Next base: position 5,240 of record JANNEL010000577.1, on the reverse strand, counting down.
GACGGCGGCCGAGCCACCGGTGAGACCTGCGTCCGCCGTTTCCTTGTAGGCGTTCACGCCGACGACCGTTTGGTCGCCGGATTCGATCGCGGCAACACGGGCGGCGTTCGACTCGACCAGGCGTTCTTTGATGTAGCCGGTTTCGACGGCTTTGATCGCGCCGCCCATCTTGTCGATATGGTCGAGTTCGGCGAGCGCCTCACGCTTCAGGTCGTCGACCTTTGCTTTGATGACGGGCGAACCTTCGAACAGGTCGCCGTATTCCAGCAGGTCGGTTTCGAGCGCGAGGATTTGCTGCGCGCGCAAGGACCATTGCTGATCCCATGGCCGGGGCAAGCCCAACGCTTCGTTCCACGCGGGAAGCTGCACGGAGCGGGCGCGGGCATTCTTCGAGAGCGTGACGGCTAGCATTTCGAGAAGAATGCGATAGACGTTGTTTTCAGGCTGCTGCTCGGTCAGGCCCAGCGAGTTCACCTGCACGCCATAGCGGAACAGCAAGTCCTTCTCGTTGGTGACGCCGTAACGCTTGCGGCCGATTTCGTCCCAGAGTTCGGTGAAGGCGCGCATCTTGCACACCTCGGTCACGAAGCGGATGCCGGCGTTGACGAAGAACGAGATACGGCCGAAGACGCGACCTAAGTCGGCGTCGGGGACCTGACCGCCTTTCTTCACTTCGTCGAGGATCGCGGTCGCCGCGGCTAGCGCATAGGCCATTTCCTGAACCGGCGTCGCGCCGGCTTCTTGCAGATGGTACGAGCAGACGTTGACCGGATTCCATTTCGGCAGTTCCCGGTAGGTGAACGCGATCGTGTCCGCGGTCAGCTTCAGCGACGGCTTCGGCGGGTAGATGTAAGTGCCGCGTGCGAGATACTCTTTGATGATGTCGTTTTGCGTCGTGCCGGCCAGGTCTTTGCGCGACACGCCCGTTTCGTCGGCGACGCTTATGTAAAGAGCCAACAGCCACGGTGCGGTGGCGTTGATCGTCATCGACGTATTCATCGTGCCGAGCGGGATACCGTCGAACAGCGCGCGCATGTCGCCCAGATGGGAGACCGGTACACCGACTTTGCCGACTTCACCCTTTGCCTTCGGATCGTCGCTGTCGTAGCCGGTTTGCGTCGGGAGATCGAAAGCGACGGAGAGGCCGGTCTGGCCGCGCGACAGGTTCTGGCGATAGAGCGCGTTCGAGGCCTTCGCGGTCGAGTGACCAGCATACGTGCGGAAAATCCAAGGTTTGTCGCGCATTCGCCCTCGCTGCGGTGCAGCACGGGCGATCTAACAGATTATTCAAGCCGGTCGCAAACGCCGCGCGACCTGTCGCCGAAGTGCAACGCCGCCTCTGTTTGAATGCCCGCACTGGCCATGCGCCAGCACGGTAAAGGTTCCATTAACGGTCGTCGCGTATCCGGTTCCGATCGGCGCCATACCAGGACTTCTACCGAACCAGTGTGTTCCTCGCGGTGTCGAAGCCTCAACCCGTGCGATCGCAATCGCACACACTAGGAGACACTACGATGAATTCTACACTGCGACGCTCAGCCTTCGTCGCGCTACTGCTCGGCAGCGTGAGTCCGGTGATCGCTGCCGGCCCGAACGTGCAGGGCACCTTCGCGTTCGGCGGCGGCATCCTCGACTACGATACGACGGACGGCGACGACAGCACGGACGCGGTTCTGACCGGTGCCGCCTCGCTCGGCACACGTTTCGACCCTGAGTGGTCGGTGCAAATCGACCTCGTCGGCGAGCAGGTCACGACCGGCAGCGATACGGATCAGTATGCCAGCATGCAGGGCATCGGCGGCCACATGACGTATCGCATTGCGAACGACGGTGCGGTCGGCTTTTTCGCGGGCTATGGCAGCGGAAACCCGACCGACGAGGAAACTTGGGCGGGCGCCTGGTATGGCCTCGAGGGCCAGCTGTTCCTCGATAACGTGACGCTGTACGCACAAGGCGCGCTTCTCGACATTTCGGACCACGGCGGCGAGGGCGAAGGCTTCGACGACAGCGCCTACATGTTGAGAGGCGTGGGGCGGTACTTCTTCACAAAAGACTGCAAGCTCGAACTCGATGTCGCTTACCTTGAGGGCGACGGTGTCATCGACACCGACGATGACGACGGCAATGCTTGGGAATGGGGCGCGTCAGTGCAAATGCGTATCGCACAAGCGCCGCTGTACGGCACCCTCGCCTATCGCGGCGGCAGCTACGACGCGACGACCGAGAACGACGACGGCGACATCCAAATGGTAACGCTGGGCCTTACGTACCTACTCGGCACGCAGGACCTGATGGACAACGATCGCAACGGCACGTCATTGGACACGTCGACAACGCCGCTTCGTGCGGCCGGCGTCTTCAGCGAACTCGACTAAGATCTCTTCAACCTAGTATCTTGGGCCACCCTTTTGGGTGGCCCTTTTTTCTGGCGGGAACCGCGACTCTACGAGCCGCGCACCCAACGAACCGTGGGGTCGTCGAAGTTCATCACGTCGCCGAGTTCGTAAACGTTCTTGAAGCCGTAGCCGTAGAGATTGATGAACGTCTGGATGTTGAGCGCGAGCTGCACGCGCTTCAGAACGACGGGCGGCGCGTCGTTTTCGAAGTTGTTGTTGCAATAGATCAAGATGCGCGTGTTCGGATCACGGATCGTCGCGGCGAGGCTTTGCGCCGTGAAGTCCGGCAGGCTCAAGTTGATCGCGCCTGCGATGTGGCCTTGGGCGTAGGCCGCGGCCGAGCGCGCGTCGAGAACGATCGTGTTCGGCTCGCGCGCCATCGCTTGGAATTGCGCGAACGTGACCAGCCGCTTGGCGCGGTAGGCGTGGACTTCCTGCGATAGGTTTTGGAAGCCTACAAAGTCGACTTGACCGCCGGTCGTTGCTTGCGACGCGGGCTTTGGCGCCGCGACTGCAAACGTCATGAAACCGGCGCTTAGCAACGCGAACGAAAGCATGGCGATATTTCTCATGCAGCACCTCTCATAAGACACGCGAGCATCTGACCTGGCGCATGCGGCGGGAATGGGGCGATGCTGGGGCGGTATTCCGCCCAAAGTATTAAGACGTTGTAATTCCGATCGTTACTGCCGCTTGGAAACCCGTGGCGCTGTCGCCCGCAATGCGCGGGGTCATGGCGGTGAGCTGCGCGGGCGTGTTGTCGGCGAAGACGTTGTCGCGCTGAAGTGGGCTGCCCGCGAGGTTTGCGACGCTGGCCGCATAGAGCGGGTTTGCCGCGTAGAGCGATTTCGCCACGTCGCCGGGCATGGCGAGTTGCGAGGTGAGCAGGCTTTTGCTGCCGCTCGTTGCAGTTTGTAGGTTGGCGAACACTTCGAAGTGAATGTGAGGCCAGCGGCCGGCGTAGCATCCGGGAAAGACCGTCGTGAATTTCACTTGGCCCGCGGCGTCTGTGACCCCGATGCCGCGCAGGTAGTTGCGGTCTTCGAGATCGTAGAGCGAGTACCTACCCTCTGCATCGCAATGCCAAACATAGACGACGTGGTTTGTGAGCGGTGCGCAGGCTTTGGCGACATCGACGAGCGTGAGCGCGAGATCAAGCTGCGCACCGTCGGCGACCGCGGTCATGCCGGCGAATCCGGTGCGCAGATCCGTGCGTGCGATACCGCTTTGGGTCAGCACGTTCAGCGTCGCGCCGTTGCGTGCGTTCGACCCGTCGGCGGGATAGGGGCCGTTCGTCTCCACCGGATCTTTGATGCAGGTGCTGCCGTCGGCGGCCTTTGCGATGCGGTTGGGCTCGCTGTGGCCCGGTGGACCGAAGCCGCAGCTGGACAAAAGGGCTCCGGTCGCTGCAGCGCCGGTCAGTTGCAACATGCGACGGCGGGCGATGATGACTGCGAGGTCGCGAGACAGGCCGTGGTCGTGCATAGCTTCAAACCCTTTATTCGCCTGCGCACCTTACACGAAAGCGGAGTTGACTGAGGTGCTGCCTTGGCCCTTCATCGTGGTTGTTCAACGCGAGAGTGTATGATGCGCCTTGTCACCGCCAGTGTGCTTGCTTCCTTGGCCGTTGCGCTGGCGGCCTGTGCCACAGATGAGGGCGCAGCGCCTGTTGTGGCGCCGCCTGTCGCGACGCCGCATGCCGCGGATCCCGTCGCTGAATGGGAGAAATGGCGGGCGGAAGAGAATGCGGCCTGGGCAACGAACGAGTTTGCTATCCTGAAGATCGACGATGCCGTCTATTTGAACGATGGCGAAAGCGCGCGGCTGGAATCGCGCAAGCAGAAGATGCTCGAATACAAGTGGACGCTGGGGAAGACCCGCGGCGCGCATTTTGTGATCACGTTCAAGGACGGCCAAGCACTGGTTCTCAACAACGGCAAATACGAGTCGTTTTCGGTTGAGAAGATGCAGCGTGTGAACTTGCAGCCCGGGATCGACGTGCGCTTTGCGCTGACGCAGCTGAAGCCCGGCGTGAACGGCCTTCGCGTCATGGTCTACAATCAAGGCCATCCGCTGGCGCGCGACTTCAAAGGGCTTGAGCATTTCCCGTACGATCCGAATGCCGTTGTCGAGGCGACGTTCGAGGCTTCACCCAGTTCCGAAGGCGTCGACTTTCAAACGTCGCGCGGGTGGCTGAAGCGGATCAATCGGGTCGGTTATGCGTCGTTCACGCTGATGGGCAAGCCGATGAAGCTTGGCATGTTCAGCGACGAGACCGATCTGGCGAAGGTGAAGCAACTGTCGATGTTCTTCCTCGACGAGCTGTCGGGCAAGGAGACGTATGGCGTGGGCCGCTACGTCGATATCGACGTCAACGGTTTGCCGAAGACCTTCACCATCGATTTCAACCGCGCCTACAATCCGAACTGCGCCCGCTCGCCGCACTACAATTGCCCCTTTGCGGTCGAGAAACTGGCTGTCGCGCTTCGGGCTGGGGAGAAAATACCGCCGAAGCACTGAGTGTTGCGGCGCAGCACGATTCGTAAATATATTTCGTGATTTACCCTCCTTGACGCAACATTCTGCGCCGTCAACAGGCTTTCGTTGGGGATACTTGCGGAATGGACGTATTGCAGTGCACAACGAGGACGTGATATCCGGCCCGCCGAACCCCTCAAAGGCGGAGCCTGAACCTCAATGTCAGCAGCGGTGGCCACGGCAGTGAAAGACAAGCCCGCGTACAAAGACCTTTACGAGATCGGCGAGATCCCGCCGCTCGGTTATGTGCCGTCCAAAATGTACGCCTGGGCGATCCGCAAGGAGCGGCACGGCGAGCCCGAGAAG
>JANNEL010000574.1:0-5038 GCA_031378595.1 Alphaproteobacteria bacterium | reverse complement strand
GGCAGCGGCGACGACACGATCACCGGCGGCATCGGCAACGACCTGATGACCGGCGGCTCGGGCAACGACACGTTCGTGTTCGGAACGGGCTTCGGCCAGGATCGCATCAACGGCTTTACGGCTGCGGGCGGTGGGCAAGACCATCTCAGGCTCGACCCGACGCTCGGCATCACGGCGCTCAACTTTGCGGCGCACGTGTCGATCGTCGCCAACGCCGGAAACACGCTGATCACTATCGACGGTACCGACACGATCACCTTGCTCGGCATCGCGCCGGCGAACGTGACCATCGCCGACTTCGTGTTCGGGCCCTAATGAAACACGATGGGCGCTGCGGGTTCAGCGCAGCGCCCATCGGCAAGTCCAGTAACCGCGTGGTTAATCGGTTGCGTCAGCGTCGCGAAGCGCGCGCACGACACTCGATGTTTAAATGATGCGGCACCTTGACACACATCAGGACAGGAATAATTTCGCGACCGCATTACGCGAAGAACAGACAATTGGAAGGCGAGCTTTCGGGCCACTTTCAAAAAGTGCGGGGAATTCTGCAGCGATTTCGGACACTGCGGGTCAGCGCTCTTGGCCGGTCTCGCTTGCTTGTTGTTTTGGCGCAACTTCGCTGTTGCGCGAAGGGATTACTACTTTTGGGTTGGGGAAGTTCGCTGAACGTGGGTGGCGCACCGATCAAGCTTCGTAAGGTTAACGTGCCGGCATGGCACGTCCTCTGCATGCGCGCATCTCAGGCGCCATTCGGCGTGAGCGCGCCGGACAAAATTGGAGCCTTCGCGTGAACGACTTGCGTACAAGCCCGCTCGGACTAGCGCTTTATCAATCGCGCTCTGTGTTCATCAGCGTGGGCATTTTCAGCCTGTTCATCAACCTCGCAATGCTGAACGGGCCGCTGTTCATGTTGCAGGTCTACGACCGCGTCATGAGCTCGCAAAGCGAAGACACCCTCTTCTTCTTGCTGTTGCTTTCGCTGGGCGTTTTGATCTTTCAGGCGATGGTCGAAGTGGCGCGGGCGGAGCTTTTGATCCGCACGTCGGCGCAACTCGACGCGGCGCTGGGTGGCGAGACGTTTGCGCTTTCGCTGAACTCCGACAAGAGCCACGGAACGAGTTCGGCGCAAGGCCTGCGCGATCTCGACATGTTGCGCAATTTTCTTTGCGGACCGGGGCTGATCGCCATTTTCGATGCACCCTGGACGCCGATCTTTCTGGTTTTGGTCTACGTGCTGCACCCGGCGCTCGGCGTCTTGGCGACGATCGGCGCCTTGGTCATTTTCGGCTTGGCGTATCTGAGCGAGCTGGCGACACGCAAGGCGATGAGCGAAGCGCAGACGGCGCAGCGCGATTCCGAGTATTTCGTCGGCACGGCACACAACAATGCGGAATCCGCCCGCGCGATGGGCATGGGTCAGAATTTGAAACGCCGTTGGCAGGAACATCACGACGCCAGCATGGCATGGCAGGCAGTTGCGAGCGATCGCGCGGCGCGGCTTAGCTCCGCCGCGAAGCTCGCGCGGCAGACGCTGCAGATATTCTCGCTCGCTCTCGGCGCTTGGCTGGCCCTGCATAACGAGATCTCTGCCGGTGCGATCGTTGCGGCCTCGATCATTATGGGGCGTGCGCTCGCGCCGATCGAAGCGACGATCGGGCAATGGAAGAGCTTCATCCACGCGCGCCAAGCGTACACGCGGTTGAGTGCTGCCCTGAAGGTCGACATGCACAAGGGGCCGCGGACGCAATTGCCGCCGCCGACCGGCAACTTCAAACTCGAAGACGTGTGGATGCGGTTCGACGGCGTGAAGGAGCCGATCCTGCGCGGCATAACACTGGAAATTAAGGCTGGCGACGTGGTCGGCATCATCGGCCCGACGGGTGCAGGCAAGTCGACGTTGGCCCGGTTGATGATCGGCAATTGGAAGCCCTCGAACGGCAACGTGCGGCTCGATGGCGTTGAAGTGACAAGCTGGCCGTCGGACGAACTTGGTCCGCATATCGGCTATCTGGCGCAAGACGTCGAGTTGATGGACGGCACGGTGGCCGAAAACATCTCGCGCTACGGGACGCACGATTCACCGGCTATCGTCGAAGCGGCGAAGATCGCGTCGGCGCACGAGTTCATCTTGGCGCTTCCCAACGGGTACGATTCGGTCATCGGCGAACGCGGGCGGCTGCTCTCGGGCGGCCAACGCCAGCGGGTGGCGTTTGCGCGCGCGATCTTCGGCGACTCGAAGGTCGTTATCTTGGACGAACCGAACGCCAACCTCGACGCCTCAGGCGAAGCAGACCTGCGCAGCGCGGTGCAAGCGCTGAAAGCGCAGGGCCGCACGGTCGTCATCGTCACGCATCGGCCTGGAATTTTGGCTGCGGTCGACAAGCTCGCCGTCATGCGGGCCGGTCAGATCGTAACCTACGGTCCGCGCGACGAAGTTTTGAGCGCGCTGAACAAGGCCGCCAACGACGCAAAAGCCCAGCCGTCCAACGTGACGAACATCGAGAGCCGCTATGCAACCACAGTCTAGCCCCCGCCGGCCGAATTGGCCGGACAAGAAGACGGCCGTCGCGACCAGCACGCGGCGTGCGGTCATTGCCGGTTTCAGCGTGATTGGGTTGACCGTCGGCGGTTTCGGCATTTGGAGCACGACTGTGCCCATCGCCAGCGCGGTCGTCGCGAACGGTCAGGTCGTCGTTGCGTCGAAGCGCAAGCAGATCCAGCATCCGACCGGGGGCGTGATCAAGAAGTTGCTGGTCGATAACGGATCGGTCGTGGCAGCGGGCGACGTGTTGATCGAGCTGGACGATTCGGATGCGGCAGACCGCTTTACGCGGTCGCGAGACTCTCTCTATCTGGCGATGGCGTCGGAAGCTCGCCTCGAAGCCGAAGCTCTGGAAATGAAGGAGCCTGCGTTTTCCCCGGAGCTCCTGAAAGCGGCTGAAACGCAGCCGTCGGTCAAAGCCATTATCGCCGGCCAGAAGCGGCTGTTCGAAGTGCGGCGCGTCGAAATTCGCGGGCAGCTGTCGATCATTCAAGAACAGAACGAGCAGCTGAAAGACGAACTCAGCGGCGCCAGCGCCGAGCGGCAGTCGGCCGACGCGCAGATCGGTATGACGCAAAAAGAACTCGCCGTTGTGAACGACCTTTTCGAGCAGGGCTACACGACGCGCACGCGCGTGTTTTCGCTTCGCCGGGAAACGGCGCAGCTTATCGGCGCCTCCGGACGGGCGAAGGCCACGATCGCGCGCATCCGCAGTGCGCTGATCGAGAACGAATTGAAGCTGGTGCAAGCCAAGAACCAAGTTCAAACGCAAATCCAGGGCGAACTCCGCGAGACGCAGGCAAAGGTTCCGAACCTGCGCGAGCAGTATCGCGCCGCGTCGCTTGCCTACGACCGGATGACGATCCGTGCGCCAGTCGCGGGAACCGTGATGGCTTCGCGCACGACGACGCTCGGTTCGGTGGTGAAGCCCGGCGAAACAGTTGTCGAGATCGTGCCGTCGAACGACCGCTTGTTGGTCGAAGTTCAGCTGCGGCCCACGGACGTCGATTCGGTGCATGTCGGGCTGGCGACAGAAGTTCGCTTCACCGGCCTCAACCAGCGCGTCACGGTGCCGTTGCACGGGCACGTAACAAACGTTTCCGCCGACGCGATGCAGGACCCACGCAGCAACGCGTCTTACTTCACGGCCGATATCGACGTGTCGGATTCCGAGTTGCACAAGCTGAACGGAATTCCGCTGCAGCCGGGCATGCCGGCCTCCGTCATGATCAAGACCGGCGAGCGGACGGCGATGGCGTATCTAACGCAACCGTTGGCCGATAGCATCAACCGCGCCTGGCGGGAATAACGCCGCCAAAAGCGCACGGCGGGCGCGGAACAGTAGCCCGCCCTGCCCCTTCTTTCCGCCGCCCGCTTCTGGCATGAAGCCGCCAACCAGCGTTGGAGGCTTGATCCATGGACGTGCGGGCAGCGGTTGCGGTTGAGGCGAAGAAGCCTTTGGAGGTGACCACCGTCCGGCTCGACGGCCCGCGCGCGGGCGAGGTGCTTGTCGAGATCAAAGCGACCGGGATTTGCCACACCGACGACTACACGCTGTCGGGACTCGTCTCCGTGGGCATATTCCCGTCGATCCTGGGTCATGAGGGTGCCGGCGTCGTCGTCGACATCGGCCCCGGCGTCACGTCGGTAAAAAAAGGCGATCACGTCATTCCGCTCTACACGCCCGAGTGCCGGGAGTGCGCGTATTGCCTGAGCCGCAAGACCAATCTTTGCGTGAAGATCCGCGCGACGCAGGGCAAGGGCGTCATGCCGGACGGCTCTTCGCGCTTCACGTTGGGCGGCAAGCCGGTGTTTCACTACATGGGCACGTCGACGTTTGCGAACTACACCGTGCTGCCCGAGATCGCGGTTGCGAAAATCCGCTCCGATGCGCCGTTCGACAAGGTTTGCTACATCGGTTGCGGCGTCACGACCGGCATCGGCGCGGTCGTGAACACCGCGAAGGTGGAGCCGGGGTCGAACTGCGTGGTTTTCGGCCTCGGCGGCATCGGGCTCAACGTCATTCAGGGCCTGCGCATGGTGGGCACCGACATCATCGTGGGCGTCGACATCAATCCTGAGAAGAAAGCCTGGGGCGAGCGGTTCGGGATGACGCATTTCGTCAACCCGAAGGAGGTCGAGGGCGACCTCGTGCCCTATCTCGTGAACGCGACGAAGGGTGGCGCCGACTATTCGTTCGACTGCACCGGCAATGTGCAGGTGATGCGCCAGGCGCTGGAGTGCTGTCACCGCGGCTGGGGCGAGAGCATTATCATCGGCGTGGCACCGTCGGGGCAAGAGATCGCGACGCGGCCGTTTCAGCTGGTCACGGGGCGCGTGTGGAAGGGCTCAGCGTTCGGCGGCGCGCGCGGACGGACGGACGTGCCGAAGATCGTGGACTGGTACATGGAGGGGAAGATTCAGATCGACCCGATGATCACGCACACCCTGCCGCTTCAGCGCATCAACGAGGGGTTCGAGCTGATGCGCGGGGGC
>JANNEL010000550.1:0-2411 GCA_031378595.1 Alphaproteobacteria bacterium | reverse complement strand
GTGCAAAACAAATCCTTGATGCCGAGCGGGATGCCCTCAAGCGCCCGCGCCGAACCGGCTGCGATCCGCTTATCCGCCTCTGCCGCGCCCGCGCGCGCGATCTCCGGCGTCTCCGTCACGAACGCATTCAGCGCCCTCGCCTTCTCCACCGCCTTGATGTGCGCCTCGGTCAGCTCTTTGGCGCTGAACGCCTTCTTCTTGAGCCCATCGCGCGCCTCGGCGATCGTGAGTGAGGTCAGGTTGCTCATTCGACCACCTTCGGAACGGCGAAATAGTTGTCCTCGCCAAGCGGCGCGTTCTGCACCACGGCACCCGCCCGCTCCCCGTCCGTGACCACGTCGTCTCGCATCGTCAGCGACATCTTCACGACGCTGGTCATCGGCTCGACGTTCGACGTATCGACCTCGTTCAATTGCTCGACCCAAGCCAAAATAGCGTTGAGCTCCTTAGCCATCGGCTCAAGCCGCTCCTCGGGAAACGCAATGCGCGCCAACCGCGCCACGCGCCTAACAGTGTCTTTATCGACGGACATACGGGGTCCCTGCGGATCGATTTCTTGTGGTGGAACGGGGGCTTTGCTACCAACCGGGGCCACCCGTTGCAAGGCGCGAACCGCCACCCTCGTGATCGTCAAAACACCCTCCGAATTGGCCGCTCTCTTGAAGCCAGGCGAGCGCCTATTCGGGCTCGACCTCGGCGAAAAGACGATCGGTATCGCACTGACCGACGTGCTTCGCACGGTTGCAACACCCTTGGAGACGCTCGCACGGGTCAAATTCACCACCGATGCCGAGGCTCTGATTGCCCTCATCAAGAAGCACAACGTGGCGGGCCTCGTGATCGGTTTGCCGCTGAACATGAACGGCACCGAGGGCCCGAGTGCGCAGTCCGCCCGCGCCTTCGCCCGCAATTTCGAGCCGAAGCACCCGATGCCGATGCTGTTCTGGGACGAACGTCTGTCGACCACCGCGGTCACCCGCACGCTCATCGAAGCCGACGTCTCGCGCGCGAAACGCAAGGAAGTGGTCGACAAAATGGCGGCAAGCTTCATCCTGCAAGGCGTGCTCGACGCAATCAAACAAGGCCCTCTCGCATGACCTTGGGACAGATCTTCCGGCGCATCTACATCCGCCCGCCCGAGGTCATCCCGCGCGAGCACCGCAATCTGCTGCTGCTCGTCGGCGCAGCCTACTTTATCGCCGGCTACGACCTATTCATCTACGGCTTGGCGGCAAAGCAAATCCAACAGAGTTTCGCGGTCCGCGAAGAAGACATCGGCATCGTCATCGCGATCTTTCGCTTGGGCGTGATCCCGGCCCTGGCGCTGGCCTACCTCGCCGACCGCATCGGCCGGCGCAATCTGTTGATGCTGACGCTCGCTGGCGCCGCCGTGACAACGGTGTGGACCGCCTTCACGCAATCGCTGACGGAGTTTGTCGCGGCCCAAACCATCGCGCGGATTTTCATCTACACCGAAGAAATCTTGTGCGTCGTCGTGATCGCGGAGGAGTTCTCCGAGCGTACGCGCGGCTGGGCGGCGGGCCAACTCGGCGCTCTGGGCGCGCTTGGCGCGGGCGCTGCCGCCCTCGTGTTCGCGCTCGTCAACCAACTCCCGTTCGGCTGGCGCGCGATCTACGCCCTGGGCGCGATCCCCCTGTTGTGGCTGCTCTGGGCACGCAGTGCCTTGCCTGAGACGCGCCGCTTCCGCGAACGCGCGCAAGGTGGCGCCGTCAATCCGCTGCTGAGCCTTGTGCGAAACTATCCCAACCGCCTCCTGCTTCTTGTCGCGACGTGCCTGCTGTTCGGCATCGCGACGGGAACCGCCGTCTCGCTGACGTCGTCGTATCTGCAAAGCACGCACCAGTGGCTCCCCTGGCAGGTGAGCGCGTTGACGCTGGGCGCAGGCTTCATTGCTATTTTGGGCACCACGACCGCAGGCACCCTGAGCGACAGATACGGCCGGCGCACGGTGATTGCCGTTTCGATCTTGGTCAAAGCAATCAGCTTCGGTTTGTTTTTTTCCTGGGCCAGCGGCCCGTGGCTCGTCTTGTTTTGGACGACGGGTCTGTTCGCTTTGCTGGCAGCTGACGTATTGATCGCGTCGTTAGGTGCCGAGCTCTTTCCAACCTCGCACCGCAGCCTCGCCGCGGGAATCCGCTTCATGTCGTCCCTCCTTGGGGGCGTTTTGGCTTTCGTCGTCGAACGCGAGCTATTTCGCGATTTCGGCTCGCACGGACCGGCCGTCGCCTCGCTCGCGATCTTGGCCCCCCTCTGCCTCATCCCGATCTGGTTCCTGCCGGAGCCAGCGCGCAAGTCGCTCGAAGACATCTCGGCCGAACGCACGTGATCGACGTCGTCTGGGCGCTGATCCCCGTCTTCGCCATCATCGCACTCGGCGCGGCGCTCGAGCG
>JANNEL010000537.1:0-1646 GCA_031378595.1 Alphaproteobacteria bacterium | reverse complement strand
GATGATGTCCTTCTTGCCCATCGAGCGCGCGATCTCCGGCGTCGTCACGATCGCGCACGCAGCACCATCCGACACGCCGCAGCAGTCAAAGAGGCCAAGCGGTTCGGCGATCATCGGGGCGTTCAACGCCATCTCTTCCGTGATCGGCTTCTGCAAATGCGCCTTTGGATTCTTGGCGCCGTTCTCGTGGCTCTTGACCGAAACATGCGCGATCGCGCGCTTCAGATCCTGCTTCGAAACGCCATGCTTCGCGCGATAGGCAGAAGCAAGCTGTGCAAAGTTCCCAGGCGCCGATCCGTTCGCGCCCCACTGCGGCAACAGCGTGCCCGGCTGACCCGTCGGCAATCCGCCATAGCCCGTGTCCTTCAGCTTCTCCACCCCAAGCGCCAGCGCAATGTCGTACGCGCCTGACGCCACCGCATAGACGGCGCCCCGAAACGCTTCCGAACCGCCGGCGCAGAAATTCTCGACGCGTGTGACGGCGACGTTGGGCAGACGCAGCGCCACCGACGCCGGCGTGCCGCCTTTGCCGACGCCGACTTCGTCGATATGCGTCGAATGCCACGCAGCCTGGATCATGCTGGTGTCGATGCCGGCATCCTGCACGGCTTCGAGATAGGCCTCGACCATCAGCTCTTCCGCGCCCATGTCCCAGCGCTCTCCGAACTTCGAGCAGCCCATGCCGAGAATGGCGACTTTGTCTCTAATGCCGGTGGCCATGACGTTTCTCCGAATGCCTCTTCGAAGGGTATCTAATGACAAGCAATCGACCAATGTCAAAAAACGCGCCCTGCGGCTCCGTCAGCTACCTTGAAAGGCATTGCCTACGATCACTACTTCTACAAGACGACCTAACGGAAAGCCGACAAATGAGCCTTGAGCCGCTCCTAGAGCACGTGGTTGGGATCGCCGCTGTTGTCGCGGTTGTATTTGTGCTTGCCGCGTATACGGCGGCAGAAAGCGGATTGCTGAATGATACGTACTTCGGCCTTGCGGTCTTTGTTGCCATCGCGCTGGTATCTGGGGCCACCTTGTTTCAAGAAGTGCTAGGCGCGGACCTACTACGTACTCTTGGAATCAGAACAGATGAGGCAACCTTCTTCGCCGTTGGCTTCATCGTTCTCTCAGGCGCTTGCGGCGCCATATTGGACATATTGACTTGGCTGACACGCAGGCTGCGAGGTCAATAAGCCGGCGCGGCCTTCCAGAAATAGCGCTTGAACCCGCGCTTATCGTCGAAGTCCTTGATGCGGAAGACCATGCGCATGGCGCTGCCCGTATCGATCGTGCCGATATCGACGTCCGTGATGTCGGACAAGAACCGCCCACCCTCCTCGAACGTCACCATGCCGTAATGCGAAGGCGGGTCCTGTGAGTAGGTCAGATAATCTGCAGACCACGACAGGATCTTGCCCTTCAGCTCCGCGAACGAGAACGGCTTCTGTCGGTCGACCGCGCGACAGTTCGGGTTGACGCAAATGCGCGTGCGCGGAAACTGCGCCGTGCCGCACTTCTCGCACTTGCCGCCGACGAGCCCAAACAGCATGTCGCGCTTGCGATAGGTGACGGTGAGCGCGGTCTTGTTGTCCTTCTCCGCCCGCATCCCCTTTTCCATTTCGACGAGGCCGTTGAAGGCGAGCCACTTC
>JANNEL010000453.1:0-1840 GCA_031378595.1 Alphaproteobacteria bacterium | reverse complement strand
CGTCGCATCCCTCGCACCAGGTGTTCCTGCGCGCCTACGAACTCGACGCGAACGGTAAGCCGGTTGCAACCGGCGAACTGATCACGAACCGCGACCTTGGAGCCGACGGCATCTTCGGCACCGCCGACGATGTACAGATCGGCGGCATGGCGACGTGGGCCGTGGTCAAGGCACAGGCGCGCGACATCCTGGGCATCAATCTCACCGATGCCGACGCCTTCAATGTGCCTCTGCTTGCGACCGACGCCTACGGCAATTTCTTGAAGGGGCCGAACGGCTTCCCGATGGTGATGATGAAGGGCCCGGACGGCCTTGCGGATACCATCGACGATGTCTTGGTGGAAGGCAGTCCGGCGTTCCCGGTCGATCTAACCTTCGCCGTGCGCACCGGTCACCAATTCCTGATCGACGTCGCACACGAAGCTGCGCCAGTTTTCGTCAGCGGCGTCTTGGCGCCGGACAGCGACAGCGTGGTCGGTCTGTCCGAGCCAGGGACCTACGACAACGAGTTGTTGGACGCGCACTACATTGCCGGCGACGGCCGTGTGAACGAAAACATCGGTCTCACCTCCGTCCACGCCATCTTCCACTCCGAGCATAACCGCCTCGTGCAACACACGAAGGATGTCGCGCTCGCCTCGAACGATGTCGCGTTCTTGAACCAGTGGCTGATGCCGGATCATCAAGTCTCGGCGCTGCCGACGACGCCGGCCGAGATCGACGCTTTGGTTTGGAACGGCGAGAGGCTGTTTCAGGCGGCGAAGTTCGGCACCGAGATGCAGTACCAGCATCTCGTGTTCGAAGAATTCGCACGTACGATTCAGCCGAACATCGACCCGGCGCTGCTGGAACACCAAAACTATCAGAGCGAGATCGATCCTTCGATCGTGGCAGAATTCGCGCACACGGTTTACCGGTTCGGTCACTCGATGCTGACGGAGACGATCGACCGGCTGGATCCGAACTTTGTGTCCAGCGAGATCGGCCTCATCCAGGCGTTCTTGAACCCGCTGGCGTATGTCGAGAGCGGACCGACGCCGGAACAGGCCACGGGCGCCATCGTGCGCGGCCTCACCCGCCAAGTCGGCAACGAAATCGACGAGTTCGTCACCGAAGCACTTCGCAACAATCTGGTCGGCTTGCCGTTGGACCTTGCCGCGCTCAACATCGCGCGCGGCCGCGACACCGGCATTCCGTCTTTGAACGCGGCGCGCCGGGACTTCTACAACGGCACCGGCGATTCTCAGCTCA
The DNA here is from genome assembly GCA_031378595.1 of Alphaproteobacteria bacterium. Lineage (GTDB taxonomy): Bacteria > Pseudomonadota > Alphaproteobacteria > Micropepsales > Micropepsaceae > SZUA-430. The sequence goes on along the minus strand of JANNEL010000453.1, from coordinate 589 downwards.
AGCCCTACCGCAGCTGGGTCGACTTTGCGGAGCACCTGAAGCATGAGGAATCGCTCATCAACTTCATCGCTGCGTATGGCACGCACGCCACGATTCTCGCTGCGACCACTCTTGACGAAAAACGAGCAGCCGCAATGCTGCTGGTGTTCGGCGGCCTCGACGAACCGGCGGATCGCCTGGACTTCCTGAACTCGACCGGCGCTTACGCGAATGTCACGCTGGCCGGTGCCGATGGCATCGTGGGTACAGCCGACGACGTGCATGACGTGACTGTCACCGGTGTCGATAACATCGACTTCTGGATCGGCGGCTTGGCCGAGGAACAGATGCCGTTCGGCGGCATGCTGGGGTCCACATTCAACTTCGTGTTCGAGAACCAGCTCGAGAAGCTGCAGAACGCCGACCGCTTCTACTACCTGGAGCGGAACGACGGTCTGAACTTCCGGACGGAGTTGGAGAACAACTCGTTCGCGCGGCTAATCATGGCCAACAGCGACGCGACGCATCTGCCGAACATCGTCTTCAAGACGCCAGCCTATATTCTGGAGGTCGATCAGTCCCAGCAGTACACGGGCCTTGGCGCGCTTGG
>JANNEL010000449.1:0-4992 GCA_031378595.1 Alphaproteobacteria bacterium | reverse complement strand
TGCATCGCGCTTGCGTTCAGGTTCGCCTTGTTGAAGCCGAAGTAGATGATGAACTGACGCGGTGCCGGGGCCGGAGCGGGCGGCGGTGCGCTCATCACCGGTTGCGGTTCCATCGCTTCGGCGTCAGCCTGCAGATCAAATCGCAGACCGACGGTGACCGTGTGGTTCTCGTTCTCCATCTCGATCGCCGGGGCGAAGAAGCGCGTGAACTGCGGGTCCTCACTTGTCATGAAGCGATAGGTCAGCACGAAGTCCAAACGATTGGTTAGCTCGTGCGTCAGCTGCACAACTGCCTGCGCAGCAAACACCCAGTCGTCGTTGTCGCGAAACGTGATGAATGGGCTCTTGGCTTCGACCAAGTCGCCGCCAACGCCGATGCCGATCGAAAGTGCCGTGCGCTCGGAAATGTCGATGTCGTGCACAATGTTCAGCATGTGCGTGAATTGTTTGATCTCACCCCAATTGTTGGGCGTACACCCTCCGCCGAAGTTTACGCAATCGACGTCGTTTTGACGCCAGCCGCCTTCCAGCTCGAGGCGCCAGTTCGTTTCCCAGCGGTAACCGACTTCGACGAAAGCCGCCCAGCCGGATTCGAACTCTGCTTCCCAGTTCACCGGGCCGCCGCCCGCGAGATCGAGGTCCGCGTCATCGACCCAGTTCACACCGCCATCGAGGCCGACGTACCAGCCTTGCGGACGATGGCCCGCCGAGGCGGCGCTGGTCGCGAGCGCATAGATCGACAGCCCTAAGGCCGAAGCCAGCAGCGCATTCTTCAACATGGATAGTCCCCCAAAATCACCCGGCAAGTGGCGGCCGTTTTCTTCGCCGCTACGCCAAGGTCCCCGGGAACGAATCAGCAATATGGGGGTGCACGGGTCAAACGAATCCGAGAGATTCGCTTAACTTCACCAAGGAAGTGTGCCCCCAAAGACAAAGAGCGGCCCGTGCAGGGCCGCTCTTCTGCACCCTTCGGTTGAGGGAGGGGTGTTGGTTAATTCAGATCGATCGTCGCCCGGCGGTTTTGGGGTTCTTTCACGCCGTCGGCGGTTTGGACCAAAAGCTCGGTCTCACCCCGGCCGGTGCTGGTAATCGCGCCGTTCGGGATGCCCTGGCGCACCATCTCGGCTCGCACGGTGTTCGAGCGGCGCACCGATAGGCGCTGGTTGTAGGAATTGGAGCCCACGGTATCGGTATGACCCGTGATTAGGATCGACGCCGAGCCGCCTTCTTTCGCGGAAGAAACGGCTTCAGAAATCACGCGTTGGGCTTCGGAGGTCAGTGTGTATTTGTTGAACCCGAAGAAGACGATGAATTGGCGCGGTGGCCCGCCCGCCGCCGGCGGCGGTGCGGACGGTGCCGGCGGGGCTACGTAAGGCGCGTCAGCCGGCGCCAGGGCATAACGGATGCCAAATGTCGCTGCGTGCTTGCCGTAGTCGTCGCCGGACAGCGTGCGGGTCGCGGGTCCCGGGAAGATCAAGCGGTAGTCCGGTTCCATCACGCGCAGATAGCGATAGTCGATGAACAGCTGCGTCCGCCGGGTGACCATGTAGTTGATGCCGGCGATGCCCTGATAGGCGAAGTTCCAGGTGTCGTCTTCAGCCGTGCCGCCGGGGATCACAAGGGTCAACTCTGTGTTCGAGAAGTCGCCGCCTGCGCCGACGCCGAGCGATAATGAGAGCTTGTCGGTGAGCGAGAGGTCGTAGAGTGCGTTGACCATTCCGGTCGCTTCCCAGAGCGTTCCGGCCGAGGCCGGGATCGGCACACCGAGGTTGTTCAAATAGCTCTCGAGGCCGTTGTCGCGGTAACCCGCTTCGAATTCGATGCGCCAATGGTTCCATCCATAGCCGACCGTGGCTAAGCCCACCCAGCCGGTCTCAAACGTTGAGGTTCGGGCCGCGACGGGCGCCGCGAAGCGGTGGGACCAATCATCCACCCAGCTGGCGCCGCCTTCCAGCCCTACGTACCAACCGTCGATCTGCGCTGCGACTGCGTTCCCGGCAAGCGTCATGGCGAACGCCGTGCCGAGCATGGCTGCTCTGAGAGTCATGGGACACCCCTTTCAGTGTTGTTATTGCTGACCGCCGCACGCGCGGTGGCCGCCCCTTCTTTTTCGAATCCGGGGTGCCGCTGTTGGAGGCTCAAGTCAAACACAAGGATTCGTTGGTGTTGCATTCCGCAGAATTCCAACCAAAACGAAAACGCGAAGAGCGGGCTTAGACCCGCTCCTCGACTCCCGGTTGTCGGCTTTCGACGTCGAATCGCAGACGAATCGCCCGCGAAGCTGCGTTACTTCATGTCGATCGTCGCGCGGCGGTTCTGGGGTTCCTTCACCCCGTCGCCGGTGCGGACAATGAGGTCGCCTTCGCCGTGGCCCTCAGTGGTGATGCTGGCAGCCGAAATGCCGTTCTGCGCCAGAGCTGCGCGAACGGCGCTTGCCCGACGCTCGGACAGGCGTTGATTGTACGCGGGCGAGCCGGAACTGTCGGTGTGCGCCACGATATGAATTGCGACGGCGCCGAAGTCTTTTGCCGCGCTCGCGGCGTCGCCGACGACGCGCTGCGCTTCCGGCACGAGGTCGGCACTATCGAGGCCGAAGAAGACGATGAACTGCGGCGGGGCTGCCGGAGCGGGCGGCGGCGGGGGAGGGGCCGGCGGTGCGGGCGGCGCCATCTCACGCTCGGCGCGGCCGCCTTCGAAGGCAAAGCGCAAACCGAACGTGGCCGTGTGCTTGCCGAGGTCGCCGAGGAACGATGTCTGCTGAACTGTGTTCGCTGCAATGGTGGAGGTGTATTCCGGCGCGTCGGCGTGGAGGTAGCGGTAGTTCACGAAGAGCTGGGTTCGATCGCCGATTGCATAGCTCAAGCCTGCGATGCCCTGATAGGCGAAGACCCATTCGTCGTCGTTGAAGCCGAGCGCGCCGACGTCAAGATCCGCCTGGTCCATGCCGACGCCGCCACCGACGGTGAGCGTCAGGCGCTGGCCCAACGGAATGTCGTAGAGCAAGTTTGCCATCACAGTGAATTCGCTGAGGTCGCCGTCCGGCGACAAAGCGCCAGGCACGGGTGCGATTTCGCGCAAGCCTTCGATTTCGTTGTGACGGTAGCCTGCCTCGAGTTCGGCACGGAAGTTGTTCGAGAACGCATAGCCCAGCGTGCCGAAGATCGCCCAGCCGGTGTCGAAGTCCGCATCATAGAGCGCGCTTGTGGTGACGATCGCGGTGGCGGTCGCTTGGAAGAAGCGTTCGCTGCCCACCCAACCGGCCCCGCCTTCGATCGCGGCGTAGGAGCCGCGTAGCTCGCCAGCGCTTGCGTGGGACACGAGCGCCAAAGTTGCGGCGCCGGCGAGCAGAGTGTTTTGAAGCTTCATCGTTGGTCCCTTGCGCTTATTGAGCGGAGCGAATCTTGCCCGCGAAGGTCTGGAACCGTTTTCGCGCGATTGTGCTTAATCATCTGTAAATCGCGATGAGCACACTCGCGGATAAAAAATGAAGGGCGGCATCGCTGCCGCCCTTCACACCACACGGAGGATAGTTCACTTCAGTCCAGAAGCAGTCCACTCAGGTAGTGACGTTAGTTCAGGTCGATCGTTGCGCGACGGTTCTGCGGTTCTTTCACGCCGTCGCCGGTTTGAACCATCAGTTCGGTTTCGCCACGACCGCCGGTCGAGATTGCGCTCGCCGGGATGCCGTTGCCGACCAAGCCATCTTTCACGGCCGCCGAGCGGCGCATCGAGAGGGCTTGGTTGTAAGTGTTCGATCCGACAGTGTCGGTGTGGCCAACGACCATGATCGAGGCCGAGCCGTATTCCTTTGCAGCCGCTGCGGCGTCAGCAACGACGCGCGCCGCTTCCGCCGTCAAGTTCGACTTGTTGAAGCCGAAGAAGACGATGAATTGCTTCGGCGCTTTGGGTTGGGGCTGAGCCTGGGGCTTCGGCTGCTCCGGCATGCGGTCGGCTTGCAGGTCGAAACGCATGCCGATGAGTACGCTGTGATCGGATTTTTCCCACGATACCGGGCTGAGTGCGACCGGAGAAAACGCCTCCGGATCGTCGGCCAAAAGGTAGCGGTAGTCGGCGTAGATCTGCCAGCGATCGCTGAGATCGTAACCGACTTGGGCGATCAATTGACCGGCGACGACGTAGTCGTCGAGGTTCGGTTCGGAGTTTGTGTATGCGATCAAAGCGTGGTCGGCGACAACGAGAACGCCGCCGACACCGGCGCCGACCGAGGCGCTAAAGCGGCCGCCGAGCGGGATGTCATAGAGCACGTTGACCATCTGAGAAAGCTCCCAGACGCCTTCGTTGGAACTGGGTCCATAGCAGCCTGGCACAATGTTCGTTGTGTACGAGACGCAAGCGAAATCGTTGTCGCGGTAGGCGACTTCGAACTCGGCGCGCCAGCGGCCCCAATCGTAGCCGACCGCACCAGCGATGATGTAGCCGCTGTCGAACTCGTCGTGACCGTTGTATGTGGAAGCACCGGGACCGACGCTGTAGTCGGAATCGTTCAGCCAGTTCGCACCTGCCCCCAGGCTCATGTACCAGCCGGTTGCGGCGCTGGCGGTGGATGCGACCGCAATAGCGGTCGCTGCAAGCAATGTCGTTCGTAGTTTCATGGAAAGTATACCTCCTTCGCGTGGTGCAACCACGGATGAAGGGAAATGGTTAATAAGTCGTTAATTCGACCCAAAATGTGGTGCCGACAGGTCTAGATATTGTGTCCGCGGTGCAACAGCGCTGCTGTCCGGCGAAGTGCAGACAAAGAAAAAGGGCGGGTTACTGTGACCCGCCCTCCAAGCTTTGGCCTGAGCGACCGATTAGTTCAGGTCGACCGTTGCGCGGCGGTTCTGCGGCTCTTTCACGCTGTCGCCGGTCTGCACCATGAGTTCCGACTCGCCCTTACCGGAGGTCGAGATCGAGCCTTCCGAGACGCCTTTGCCGACCATGTTGGCCTTCGCAGCGTTCGCACGGCACTCAGAGAGCTTCTGATTGTAG
>JANNEL010000430.1:0-3714 GCA_031378595.1 Alphaproteobacteria bacterium | reverse complement strand
CATGCAACCAACACGCATGCGCGGCCGCGTTCTGATCGTCGCTGGGTCTGACTCCGGCGGAGGCGCGGGCATTCAAGCCGATATCAAAACCGTGACCGCGCTCGGCGCGTACGCGGCGACGGCCGTCACGGCGGTGACTGTGCAGAACACGCAAGGCGTTAGCGCCATCCACCCGATCCCGCTCGACATCGTGCGCGGACAAATCAAGGCGGTGCTCGACGACATCGGCGCCGACGCGATCAAGACCGGGATGCTCGCAACCGATGCCGTCATCGAAGCCGTGATGGCCGCGTTGAGCGGCAGCAAGGCACCTCTGATCGTCGACCCCGTGATGGTCGCCAAAGGCGGCGCAACGTTGCTTGAGGCCGATGCGGTTGCAGCGCTGAAGCGCCACGTCCTGCCGCGCGCAACGTTGATCACGCCAAATCTACCCGAAGCTGAAGCGCTCACCGGCCGCACGATCGAGACGCCGCAAGCGATGCGCGACGCACTGAAACACTTGCTCGATCTGGGGCCTAGCGCCGTGCTGCTGAAAGGCGGACATCTGCCGGGCGATGAGATCGTCGACATCTACGCGGGTGCCACTGGCACGCAGGAGTGGAGCGGCAAGCGCATCGCAACGCGTCACACGCACGGCACCGGCTGCACGCTTGCGTCCGCCATCGCAACAGGGTTCGCTCAGGGCCTCAACGCCGTCGATTCGATTACCCGCGCGAGGCGCTATGTGCGTCGCGCACTCGAAACGGCGCCGGGTTTGGGACACGGCCACGGGCCGCTCAACCACGCACACACGGTTCGTCCGTTCACGGAGGAATGATCATGGAACTGAAGCTCTGGCAGGTCGACGCATTCGCCGACAAACCGTTTGAAGGCAACCCAGCCGCCGTCGTGCCGCTGACGCAATGGCTCAGCGACGAACAGATGCTGGCGATCGCGGCCGAGAACAACCTCGCCGAAACCGCATTCTTCGTGCCGGCAGGTGCAGGCAAGTACGACCTGCGCTGGTTCACGCCGGAGGTTGAGGTGCCGCTCTGCGGCCACGCCACGCTGGCAAGCGCACACGTCATCTTCAATCACCTCGTGCCGACGCTGAGCCGCGTCGACTTCTCGACGAAGAGCGGCATCCTCACCGTCGACCGCGGCGAAGGCGGCCTGCTCGTCATGGCGCTGCCCGCGTACAAAGCCGCAGCCCACCCCGACGCGGAAGAATTCATCGAGGCCCTGGAAGAAGCGCTCGACGTCACGCCGGTCGAGCTTGTGAAAGCGAATTACTCGATCGCGCTCTTCAAGACCGCCGACGAGATCGCCGAAATCGACGCCGACGCGGTGGCCGACACGCTGCAGGAATTCGACGAAGAATGCCTCGTGGTGACGGCCCCGGGCAAAGACCTCGGCTTCGACTTCGTCTCCCGCTTCTTTGCACCCGGCAAAGGCGTGCACGAAGATCCGGTCACCGGCTCCGCCCACGCGGGCCTGGTGCCCTACTGGGCCAAACGCCTTGGGAAACCGAAACTGCTCGCCCGCCAGATCAGCCAACGCGGCGGCACGCTCCACTGCGAAGAGCAAGGCGAGCGCGTGATCCTGAAGGGTAAGGTCGCGCCCTATCTCGAAGGCACGATCCGCATTTAGAGATACGTGACCAGCACGAACCCGGTGACGATGAGCGCGACAGCCGCCGTCGTCACCAACGTCAAATGCTTCTCGATGAACTCGCGGATCGGCTCGCCGAAAAGATAGATCAGCCCCGCCACGAGATAGAACCGCCCCGCGCGCGTTATCAGCGATGCCACAGCAAACACGCCCAGATCGAAATGTGCCGCGCCGCTCGCGATCGTCACGAGTTTAAAGGGGATCGGCGTCAAGCCTTTGATCAAGATGATCCAAAGGCCCCATTTGTTGAACTGCTCCTGAAACTCGGCGAACCCGCCCTGCAGGCCGTAGAGATCGATCACGTACTTGCCTAGCGTCTCGAAGAAATAGAACCCGATCGCATAACCCAAAAACCCGCCGGCGACGGACGCGATCGTGCACACGCCCGCGATCAACCAAGCCCGCGCACGCTGTGCGATCACCATCGGGATCAGCATGATGTCGGGCGGAATCGGAAAGAAGGAGCTCTCAGCGAATGAAATACCGGCGAGCACCCACAGGGCCTTTGGGTGTTCCGCCATCCGGATCACCCAGTCGTACAATTTGCGAAGCATGCGGCCCCTCTAAGCGCGGTGGGCGATGGTTAGCCGATCCCCTCAACCGCGGCAATTAGCGATTTTCCGCAATAGCCGCGCCGCATCGACAGGGAAGACAAGCGGCATTGGTTTTCGTGGGCGCCTTCGGCGACGCTGCACCTGTCGGAAATTGGAGTTGCCCCATGCAGAGCGCCATCACGATCAGAGATTGGACCTACTTCGCCGTCGTCGCCCTCTTGCTGTTGTCCTATGGCTTCAGCCTGTTGTCGCAAGGTTTTGCCGCGCGTGCCGATGCCGGCACCGGCGTTCACGTCTGCGCCTATTCCGGCGACTCAGGCGTGAAGACGAATTGAATCGGCAGCGCCGCGCGTGTCCTCAAGCTTGTGTCCCGGGATGAGGCCGCGCAACGCATTGCCGAACCAGACCTTGCCCTTGAGCAGGTCTTCGGGCCGCAGCACGCATTCCACCACGCGCTGCGGCCCGTTCTCGATCAACACCCGCCGCAAACATACGTCGAGCAACCCGCACGTGAGCGGCGGCGTCAGCCAAACCCCTTCGCGCTCGACGAACACGTTCGTGCGACTCCCCTCGGTCACCTCGCCGCGTTCGTTCACAAAGACGACCTCGTCGCAACCGTCCGCGGCCGCAAGCGCATCGTCATAGAACGAGCGCTGCGTGGTCTTGTGATAGACGCGCCAGTCCGAAGAATTCACCGCTGCGGCAGCGAACGCGAACCGCCACGTAATGTCACCAGGCAACGAAAGCGGCGCCGCCTCGACCTGCGTATCGCCGCGCATGCCGAGCGTCAGCCGCACGCGCTGTAAGCCATCGGTGCCCTCGACCGCAGCCGCCAAAGCGCGAAGGATGGCCTTCTGGTCGAACAGGAAGCCAAAGTAACCGGCAGACGCTTGCAGCCGCTGCATGTGCCGCTCCAACAGATAGAACCCTGTATCGGCGTGCCAGCGCATCGTCTCGATCAAGCGGACCGGCTCTTCCGCATCGACCAAGAACCGCGCCTTGAGCAAGCATTCCGCGTACTCGGTATCGGGCTCGCTGTCCCACACGATCCCGCCGCCGACGCCCATCTCGGACCCGCCCTGACGCAGCGTAAGTGTGCGGATCGCGACGTTGAACGCCATCTCGTCGCGCGCCACATAACCCACCGCACCGCAATAGACGCCACGCGGCGCATCCTCGACCTCGCGAATGATCTCCATCGCACGGATCTTCGGCGCGCCCGTCACCGAGCCGCACGGAAACAACGCGGGCAACAGCCTCGCCATCGACGGCGCCTCGCTAAGCGTCGCTTCGATGCCCGATGTCAGCGTATGGAAGCGAGGATAGGTCTCGACGGTGAAGAGGTCGCTCACCTAGTCGGACAGTCGGACAGGACAGCGCGTAGTTTCTGTCAGACAGTCGGACTGTCCGGCAGTCATTCACGCCAGCATCGCACGTAACGTAGACAACGGCACCGCCCCCGTCTGCCGCTTCACCTCCCGCCCGCCCACGAACACGATGGACGTGGGAA
>JANNEL010000425.1:0-2115 GCA_031378595.1 Alphaproteobacteria bacterium | reverse complement strand
CATCGGTATCGTGCCTGTGGCGATCAAGTTGGCAACGAGGCTTGTGCTTGCGGTCGTGTTCGCGGCCGCGCCCGAGCGTATGCCGTAGCGGCTCAGTTGGTCTTTGCCAGGGGTTGCGGTGCGGATTCCGTTGATCGAACTCAGCCCGTTTGAGGCGTCTGCGCCCGCAAAACTGCGGTTCGCACTCGGTTCACCCGCGGCGTAGCGGGCAATCCCCTTTCCCGGCGTTCTGGCGCGTTGAGGTGGCCCTCGAAGCAGACTATGTAGGTCGCCCCTGAACGCCCGAGGGGCGGCGGCTGGAGTGCATCTAAATCGATGATCGGCGTCCTTCTGGTTACGCACGGCCGTCTGGCCGATGAACTCAAAGCTGCGACCGAACATGTCGTGGGACAGCAGCAAGCCTTCCAAACCGTCTGCATCGGACCGCAGGACGACATGGAAGCGCGGCGCGAAGAAATTCTCGAAGCGATCAAGACCGTGGACTCAGGTGAGGGCGTCATCTTGTTGACCGACATGTTCGGCGGCACGCCGTCGAACCTTGCGATCTCTGCCATGGGCTCGGGAAAAGTCGAAGTGATCGCCGGCGTGAATTTGCCGATGCTTATCAAGCTTGCGTCGGTGCGCGGGAAAGCGAGTTTGAACGAAGCCGTCGACAAGGCGCAGGAAGCGGGCCGCAAGTACATTCGCGTGGCGTCGAAGGAATTGGCGAGTGGCTGAAGGCGAAGGCACGCACGCGCGTGTCCTTACGATCGTCAATACCAAGGGTCTGCATGCCCGCGCGTCGGCGAAGTTCGTGCAGTGCGCGGCAAAGTTCGACGCGCAGGTGAGCGTCGCCAAAGATGGCAGCGCCGTTTCCGGCACATCGATCATGGGCCTTATGATGCTGGGTGCGGGCATCGGCAGCGAGATCGCTGTCTCGGCTTCGGGCCGTGAGGCGGAAGCCGCTTTGGACGCCTTGGCGGCTTTAGTAGCGTCTAAGTTCGGTGAAGATTCATGAAGTTCGTTTGGGTTGCCGTCGTCGCTTTGCTGATCGCGCTTACGCCTGTGGCGTTCGCGGACGCGCCGACGGTGCCTGATGTCGCGACGCCACCCATGTGGGTCGTCGAACGCGACGGCAAGACGCTTTATCTCTTCGGTTCGCTCCATTTGCTGCCGCCAGCCACCAAGTGGTCGTACGAAGCGCTGGATAAGGCGCGCGCCGATTCGAAGGTGTTCGTCTTCGAGGCGCCGCTCGACGAAGGCGGCGGCGCGATGATGCGTTTCGTCGAGAAGTCAGGCCGGCTGCCGTTCGGCAAGACGCTTTCCGACCTCTTGCCGGCGAAGGTGCATGCGGAGCTCGAGGAAGCCGCGTGGAGCGTGCAGTATCCACCGATGATGCTGGAGCCGCTGCGGCCGTGGCTCGCTGGTGTTTATCTGGAGCTCTACAGCTACATCAAAGTGGGTTTTTCTTCGTTCTACGGCGTCGATCACGTGATCGAACAAGAAGCGAAGGATCGCGGTGCGGAGCGCGCCTACCTCGAAACGGTCGAGGAACAGCTTTCGAATTTTTCGGGGATGAGCCAGCGCGGCGAGATCGCCTACCTGACGGCGACCGTGCGTGGTGTTCTGGCCGAGCCCGACATGCCGCTCGCGCTCACGCGCGCGTGGGCGACGGCCGACACGGAGAGCCTTGCGAAAACCATCGACGAAGGGTTTGCCGAGGTGCCGCAACTGCGCGCGCAATTGCTGGTCGGGCGGAACCGGAAATGGATTCCAAAATTGCAGGCGATGCTGGCTTCCGACAAGACTCATTTCGTGACGGTCGGTGTCGGGCATTTGGTCGGCCGCGACAGTGTCGTCGCCATGTTGCGGGCTCGCGGATACAAGGTCACGGGCCCATAAAACTGCGCCCCGGGGACACTTGTCACGTTCTGGGATTGACATTATTTTTGACCGGTGACGGCTGCACAGAACTGAAGTGCGGGCAAGATTGACGGCGGCGACAAGCGCCTTCGTGCAGGACGGTTCCCCTCCATTCGCATGGCCTTTCACGACACGCGGGCATGTCGCACGCGTGGAACCCAGGCTGCATAGCATGAGGACTTGAATCGCATGTCGCAGAAGACCGGAACGGTC
>JANNEL010000424.1:0-1828 GCA_031378595.1 Alphaproteobacteria bacterium | reverse complement strand
GGGTACGTCGCGCTTGATCCATACGAACGCCTGACGGCTGGAGAGCTTCTTCGTCAGCGCCTTCGCATCAAGCCCCGGTACGATAGCCTGCAACGCTTGAGCCGTCTCCGCCGGATCCCAAACCACGCGTGCATCTGCATAGAGAGAAGCAGCTTGCAGATCCGTCGCGAGAATCTCACCCGTCCGATCGACGATGTCGGCGCGGTAGTACGAGGCATCGCTCATGACACGCGCAGTCGCGCGAGACGCGCCCTCGCGGAACATTGTGACTTCCACGAGCCGCCCGAAGAGCACCGCGAACACGACACCGAAGATCGCCAGTGCGTACGTCAGCCGTTGACGCGTTCGCGCCATCGCGGCTTTTGCGACGCCTTCGAGGGTGATCCGGTCTTCAAGTTTCACGGAACCGCCTGCGGCATCGCCGGCTTGAAGCGAGGCCGCGGTGCATTCGGCACCACTCTTGGCGGAAGCTCGCTCGCTTCGACGATCGGCGATGCATCGGCAGACGACGGATTGCGCAGCGGCAACGACGCCAGCACCACGATCTGCGAGGCGCCTGGCTGCTTCAGAGGCAAATGCTCCCGCGCCAACGTCTGCAATCGTTCCGGCTGATTGAGATAGGACCACTCCGCCTTCAGCACGCGGATCGCTTCCTGCTCGCTCACGAGCGACGCTTTCAGCGCCGTAAGTTCGCGTTCCTGTCCCTGCACGCGCGAGACGCCGTTGTAGAGCTCGAAGCAAATGAGCGCGAGCAAGGCAACGCCGCTGACACCCACAAAACGGATCACGCGCGCACCTCGGGAAGCACGCCGGCCTTGATGGCATCGTAGGGAATGGCAGGCGCCCCGGTGCGAACGGCCGAGCGCAGCTTCGCCGAACGCGACCGCGGATTGCGAAGAAGTTCCGCCCGGCCCGGCGCCACGGCGCGCTTCACGTCGAGTTGGAACGAGGCGGTCGGCGCACTCACGGGTGCAACGGGCATGTGCCGCGATCCTTGCGAAACCTTGCCCGAACGCTCCGCCAGAAACTGCTTCACGATCCGGTCTTCAAGCGAATGAAACGAGACGACCGCAAGGCGCCCGCCCGGCTTCAGCAACCGCTCGGCCGCCGCAAGCGCGCGCGTCAACTCGCCAAGCTCGTCGTTGACGTAGATGCGCAGCGCCTGAAACGTGCGCGTCGCCGGATGAATGCCGTTCGTGTAACGGCCAATCGCTTTGGCGCAGATACTTGCAAGCTCAAGCGTGCGCGTGATCGGCCCCTTGGCCCGCGCTGCCACGATCGCGCGCGCGACGGCATTCGCGCGATCTTCCTCGCCGTAAGCGAACAGAATGCCGGCAAGCGCTTGCTCGCTGTAGGTATTGACGATCCCTTCCGCCGAGATCCCGCTCACACCCATCCGCATGTCCAGCGGCCCGTCGTTTTGGAACGAGAAACCGCGCTCGGCCTCCTCCAATTGGAACGACGAAACGCCGAGGTCGAGCACAATGGCGTCGACAGCGTCCACGTCGTGGCCGGCGAGCAGATCCTGCATGGAACCGAATGATCCGTTGATCAGGGTCAGCCTGCCTGGGAATTCCCTAACGAATTCTTTACCGCGCTCGATTGCGGTGGGGTCGCGGTCGATGCCGTAGATCGAGCAACGCGCACGCCGGAGCAGCACGCGCGAGTAACCGCCGCCGCCGAATGTTCCGTCGACGATGACCTGACCGTCGCTCGGCTGCAGTGCCTCGACGACTTCGCTGAGCAGAACAGGAATATGGACCGTATCGTTCATGGGTTCCCTCCGCCGTTCTTGACCTGCATCTGACCGCGGTTCTCCGTCGCCGAC
>JANNEL010000420.1:0-16770 GCA_031378595.1 Alphaproteobacteria bacterium | reverse complement strand
CGCGTCGGTGTCGCCAACCTGATGATGCTGGGTGCGGCGGCAGGGATCGTGCGCTGGACCGTACTCGCGTTGTCGCCGCCGTTGTGGCTGTTGCTAGCGGTGCAGCTTCTGCATGCCGGGACGTTTTGCGCTGTGCATTTGGGCATGATGCATTTCGTGCTGCGGGCGACGCCGGCGCATTTGGTGGGCACGGCGCAGAGCCTTTATTCGGCGGTGACGATCGGCATTTTCTTCTCGATCGGAAATTACAGTTCGGGCGCGCTGTTCGCGTCGGTCGGGAGCTTTGGCTATCTCCTGATGGCAGCCTTCAGCGCCGTAGCGTTGGTGCTTTCCTTTGTGCTCTCGCGCGCCTGGGACGGCGGCGTGCTGGACGGCGCGCGGCGGCTGTCCTAACCTTGGCGCGCTCACGCAATCGGAGACGGATCCATGGGCTATCATCATCTGGCGCTGGCGACGCGCGATATGAAGGCGATCGACCATTTCTATCGCGAAGTCATGGGCTTCGACTTGAAGAAGGTCGAAGTTGGGCCGACGCCGGGCGGTGGCTGGGCGAAACACTTCTTCTATGAGATCGAGCCCGATCGCTTCATCGCGTTTTGGGAGTTGCATGGGCCGGCTTACGAGAAGCCGTTCGAGACGGGCTTGTCGAAGGCCGTCGGGCTGCCGCAGTGGGTGAACCATATTTCGTTCTATTCGCCGACGGAGGCGCATTTGGCGGAGAAGCGCGAGATGTGGCTCTCGGGTGGCTTCGACGTGATGGAGATCGACCACAATTGGTGCCGCTCGATCTACACCACCGATCCGAACGGGACGATGGTGGAATATTGCGTGACGACGGGACAGTTCACGCAGGCCGACAAGGATGAAGCGCTGAAGGCACTGGCGTCGGACGACGTGCAGCATTCGAAGCCGCCGAAGTCGATACAGGTGCACAAGGCGAAAGATTTTCGCCGCGCCGCGGAATAGCAACCTCAGGAGCATCAGATGAAGGTCGTCGAGATCCCGCAATACGGGGTCGACAATTTGCGCGTCGTCGAGCGCGCCGACGTGCAGCCGGGGCCGGGGCAGGTTCTGCTTCGCATGAAGGCCGCGACGTTGAACTATCGCGATTTGCTGACCGTGAACGGTGGCTATGGCGGCGCGTACAAGCTTCCGCTGGTGCCGCTGTCGGATGGGTGCGGCGAGGTCGTGGCGGTCGGGCCTGGTGTTACGCGGGTGAAGGTTGGAGACCGCGTGGCGACGCTTTTCTTCCAGACTTGGATCGGCGGCGAGCCGTCGCGCGAAGGCTTGATGAGCGCGCTTGGCGGTTCGCTCGACGGCATTTGGCGCGACATGTGCGTGCTCTCCGAGCAGGGCGTGTCGAAGGTGCCTGCGCATTTGAGCGATGCGGAAGTCGCGGCGCTGCCGTGCGCCGCGTTGACGGCATGGCGGTCGCTGGTTGTCGAGGGCGGGCTCAAGGCCGGCGAAACTGTCGTTGTGCAAGGTACGGGCGGTGTTTCGATCTTTGCGCTGCAGTTCGCGAAGGCGGCGGGTGCCGAGGTGATCGTCACCTCGTCGTCGGATGAGAAGCTTGCGCGTGCGAAGGCGATGGGCGCCGATCATCTCGTGAATTACAAGAAGACCGCGGCGTGGTCCGGGGCGGTGCGCGAGATTACCGGTGGGCGCGGTGCGGACCACGTGGTGGAAGTCGGCGGTGCGGGCACGTTCGCGCAGAGCCTCGCCTCGATCCGCGTCGGCGGGCACATTTCGATCATTGGGTTGCTCGCGGGGGCTTCGAACGATCTCATGATTCCGTTCGTGATTGGTGCCAACGCGAAGATCAAAGGCATTTCGGTCGGCGCGCGGCAGCACTTCGAAGACATGTGCCGTTCGATCGCGCTGCATAAGATCAAGCCGGTGATCGACAAAACGTTCGCCTTTGCGCAAACGAAAGAAGCGCTCGGCCACATGGCGGGGCAGAGCCACTTCGGGAAAATCGCGATCGATCTCGCGGCGTGAGTTATCCGCCGATGCGGCGGAAGCGGTAGGTGCCGGCGTTCGATGCAGCGTCGGCCGTTGCCATGTCGCGCATCTTGGCGTGTTCCGGCGATAGCGCGCAGGCCGGATCGGTTGCGGCGGCATTGCCGGTGATCGCGAAGGCTTGGCAGCGGCAACCGCCCCAATCGATTTCGGCGCGTTCGCAGCCTTTGCAGGGCTTGGGCATCCAGGCGGTGCCGCGGAATTTCTCGAACGCTTCGCTCGTCTCCCAGATTTCCGTGAGCGGTTTGTTGCGCACGTTGTCGAACGTGAAGCCGGGCAGGGTTGCCGCTGCGTGGCAGGGGAGCGCGCGGCCATCGGGGGTGACCACGATGACCTGGCGGCCCCAGCCGCCCATGCAGGCTTTCGGGCGTTCGGCGTAGTAGTCGGGAATCACGTGGTCGATAACGAGCGTGCCTTCGAGCGTCTTGCGCGCTTCTTCGACCAGCTTCGCGGCGGCGAGGAAATCTTCGCGTGTGGGCATGAGGGTCGCGCGGTTTGGGATCGCCCAGCCGTGGTACTGCACGTGCGCCACCTCGAGGCGTCCTGCGCCCCATTCGACGGCGAGATCGATGATCTGGGGCAAGTCGCCGATGTTGCCGCGGTGGATGACGGCATTGATCGTGAGCGCGAGGCCCTCTTCGACAACCACGCGTGCGGCTTCGCGCTTTGCTTTGGCGCCGCCTTTGAAATGCGCGATCGCGTCGGCGCGTGTGGGGTCGACGCCTTGGATCGAGATTTGGACGTGGTCGAGACCGGCTGCGCGCAGTTCGGTCAGGCTTTGTGCGTTCAAGCCGACGCCCGAGGTGATCAGGTTCGTGTAGAGGCCGGCGAGGTGCGCGGCGTTCGTTAGTTCGGCGATGTCCTTGCGCACCAGCGGTTCGCCGCCGGAGAGGTGCACATGCATGGCGCCCAACTCCGCCGCTTCGTCGAAGACGCGGGTCCAGGTTTTCGTGTCGAGTTCTTGGCCAGCGCGCGTGAGGTCGAGCGGGTTCGAGCAGTAGGGGCAACCGAGCGGACAGCGGTGCGTTAGCTCAGCGAGCAGGCCGATCGGTCGCAAGTCAGTCACGGCTTCACATAACCCTTGTTGGTGAGATCTTTGAGCAGCGCGTCGATGTCGGCGCGGATGTCGTCGGCGTTGGCGTCGTATTCCTTGGCAAGGGCTGCAGCAATTTCGGAGACGCGCTTTTTGCCGTCGAATTCGGCGACGATGGCTTGGGCGATGTCGTCGAGCTCCAGGATGCGTTCGGGGCCGAGCAGGACCGTGCCGCGCTTTGCGTCTTTGCGCAGCTTTACGCCTGGCGCGAGTCTGGGGGCGGGGTCGGTCATGGCTTGAAGGCGCCGGGCGGGATTAGACCTGGCGTCACATAGGCGAAGTGGAGCGCGTCGAGCATGGCCCAAAGAACGTTGCACTTGAACGTGAGCGCGTCGAGGCAGAGTTGCTGTTCCTCGCGCGTGCGGGCGTGTTCGATGCAATAGTGGAGCGCGAAGTCGGCGTCGCGCGGGGCTTGCGTTAGTCTGGCGCCGAAGTAGGCCAACGTTTCCTTGGAGACGAAATCGTAGCCGGCGAGCATGCCGTCAACGCGTTCGGCGATGATCTTGGGTGCGAAAAGTTCGGTGAGTGACGAGGCGACAGCTTCGAGCAGGCTTCTGTCGCGCACGAAGTGGACGTAGGCGTCGGCGGCGAAAATGGTGCCTGGAAGCGCCTGGCGTTCCGACCGCACCATCGCGGTATCGAGGCCGAGGCCGTCGGTCATTTTGAGCCAGCGAGCGATGCCGCCGTCGGTTCCGTCCGTGCCGTCGTGGTCTTCGATGCGCACGCGCCAGGTTGCGCGCAGCTCCGGCGTTGGTAGACGCGAGACGATGATCGCGTCTTTGATTGGTATGCGCGATTGGTAGATGTAGCGGTTCAGCGCCCAGGCTTGCACTTGGCCTTTGTTCAGTTGGCCGTCGTGCAGCAGGCGGTGGAACGGGTGGCGGTTGTGGTAGCGCTCGGCGCCGATGGCGCGGAGGCGCGCTTCAAAGTCGGCGGACGAGAGCAGGCTCACAACGCGATCCTCATCCCATCTTCGGCGATGCGCCAACCTGCTTCTTCGATTGCCTCGCGCTCGGGCGACGTGCGGTTCAGGACCGGGTTCGAGTTGTTGATGTGGATGAAGTAATTTGTCATGCCCAGTCGCTTTGCACGCAGACGTTCGATCGAGCCGTCCGGGCCTGTCATCGGCATGTGCCCCATCCGGCGCGCGGTCTTCGGTCCTTCACCTGAGCGCAGCATCTCATCGTCCGTGTACATCGTACCATCGAAGAACATTGTGTCGGCGGATGCAACATGATCGATCGCGGGCGAAATTTCGGCGCAGGACGGCACAAAAGCGAGTGCGGGTCCATGTGTGCCTCTCACGTGCAACGCAACGTTGGCGCCAGGTTGCGATGTCAAACCCTGCTCCGGTTCGAGATAGAGCGGAGGCTTGCCGCCGAGGTCATAGGCGCGGACAGCTAGGTCAGCGACTGGTTTGAAAGAGGCATCTAACGGGATCGCATGGCGCGAGACTGTATCTGCCGCGAGCACATTGAAGATTGGGTTGCGCGATATCGCATCCAAAACATAGGGGGAGGCCCAGACATCGAACGGTTGGCGTTCGCGCAAGATCAATAAGCCGGCAAAGGCGTCGACATCCGCGCCGGTCAACACCACGGCCTTAATCGGCGACGCGCGCAACGCGCCTTGCGGATGCAGCTCGGGTGTTGCGATGATTTGCTGGCGGATGTCCGGGGACGCGTTCAGCAGAATCCAATCTTCGCCGTTTTGTGAGATGGCGAGGCTGCATGATGTCTGTGTGGGGAAGTTCGGATCGCCGGCGAAGGCGCGGGCGTTGTTCGGGCTCGCTGCGTTCCATTGCGGAAAGCCGCCGCCGGCGGCGGCGCCGAGCACGATGATCTTCATGCGGAGAAGGCGGCCCTAGGCCGCCTTTCGATTATTCGGCCGAGCAGTAACAGTTGATTTCCATTGCTGCGGAAATTTCGCGGACTTTCGGCTTGCGCCAGGATTTCTTCATAGGAGCGCCTTTGAATGTTGTCTCTCTAGAGATTGGGGCATGGCCCCCCTCAAGGCAAGTGGGCTCACAAAGGCGTCAGGCGCGGGCCATAAGGCCTTGAACGGCTTGGGCCATCACGGCCTCGCCCCGGTTCCATATCATTTCTTTCCAGTCGTTCTGGTCGGGATAGAACGCAGCGCGGATTTGGGCCTTGATGGCGGCGGCTTCCGGGCTTTGCGGGTTCCCCCGCGTGTGCAGCCAATTGTCGGCGCGCAGTGCCATGAAGACCTCGAACGTCGAGACGGTGCCGAATTCGAGGCAACCAACCGTCACGTCTGTGCGGGGCAGGAGGCCGGGCAGACACGAATCGATGCTGCCCATAACGGCGGCCGAGACCGACTCGCCCGATTGGGTCGAACACACGTCGGGCCACCAGCTTTTCGCACGCTCGTAGGCGGGGGTTCCCGCTCCCTCTTCGCTGATCAGTTCGCCGTGGCCGTAGGGCCCAAGGCCGGTGTGGAAATCGATCACGCCGACGCGATGGCAGTGCGCCAGCTCGCGGCGAACCACGTGCCGCACGATACCGGCCGACCATTGTTCGCGATTGCCGCCGAAATACATGCCATCGGGATGTGCGTATTGGCCCTTGCTGACCGCTTCTTGCATCGTGAACGGGCCGTATTCTTTGATGAAGTCGCGGAACAGTTCGCTGCCTTGGCGCAGCGTTTCGGCGCCCAAGTCTTTGGGGGCGATCGCCGTCTTCAGTTGCTCGTACCCGTCGTTCGCGGGGTACGGCGCGTTGTGGCTGACAAAGTTGCGATTCAGGTCGACGTTGTCTTCAGTGACCCGCCGGTTCCAGGCGAAGCCGTAGGGGTTCAGCGCGTGGATCATGACGACGCGCAGTTCGGGCGGCCACGTCTCGTCACTATCGGTGTTCAGCCAACCGATTTGACAGGCCGATCCCGCGTAACCCTCGACGCCGTGCGTGCCCGAGATTAAGAGCAGCCCCGCGGCCGCGTGCGCCGGCCCTGAGGTTGCCACGTCGATGTAGAGGTCTTCGCCGCCCGGGCCTTTCGCGTGCGGGTGCAGATGCGCGGTCAGTTCGCAGCGGCGGCGCGTGGCCGCGGCGCGGAACCTTTCGCGCGCTTCAACGTAGCCGGAAGAGAAGAGGTCGAGCGGATTCGTCATGTGCGCTTTCTTAGCGCATCGGATGCGGCCGGTCTCACTTTTCCTTGGCCGACCAGGCGCCGTCCCAGTTGGCGGGCGGCGGTTCAAGCTCGTAGTGCGCGATGCGCGATTCGTAGGTGTCGAAGATCGCGCCGGGCGCGCCTTGGATCGTGCGGCCGAGCGCGATTTGTTCGCGCGCCGTCGCCCAGTCCTTGCTTCGGAAGGCGGCGAACAGCGCGTTCAGAACCGTTTCCAGGTCCTGGAATGTTTTCGTTTCGCGCACGTGCGCGTGGCCCATCAGCGCGTAGATGTGCGTCGGCGTCGCGCGGCCCTTGACTGCGATGTAGTCGAGTTCCAGGAACGCGAATTTGTCGGCAACAACGATTTCCGTATCTTCGCCGACGGCGATCGGGAACCCGTAGTTGCTGCAGAACGACTGAATGCGGGCTGAAACGTTCACCGCGTCGCCCAAGGCCGAGTAGTCGAAGCGCAACTCTGAGCCCATGTTGCCGACGACGCAGACGCCGGTGTTCATGCCGATGGACACGTCGATCGGGTTTACTTTGTGGGCTTTGTAGAACCCCTCGGCGGTTAATTCCTGATTCAAGACGATGAGCGAATCCATCATCGCCAGCGAGCATTCGCAGGCATGGGTCGCGTGCTCGGCATCGTCGAGCGGGGCGTTCCAGAACGCCATCACGCAGTCGCCGATATATTTGTCGATCGTGCCCCGATGGTTCAGCACCTCGCGCGAGAGCGGTGTCAGGGCGCGGTTGATGAGGCGGGTTAGTCCCTGCGGGTCGGACCGAAAGCTTTCCGCAATCGGCGTGAAACCCTTGATATCGCAGAACATGATCGAGAGTTCGCGCGTTGCCCCGCCGAGCTTCAGCTGCGACGGGTCGTTGGCGATGCTTTCGACGACGTCAGGCGGCAGGTACTGCGCAAAGGCGCTTCTGACCGTGCGGCGCTCGGCCTCGGTGCGCATGAACTTGACGAGACTGGCGGACGCAAAGACCAGGGCGATGTTCAGCGATGCCGCCACCGGGTCCACGAGCCAATGCCAATTTGTGAAGGCGTACCAGGAAAAGCCGACCGCGACCGCGACGGCGCCAATTGCCACGCCGGCGATCCAAAACACCGGAACTCTGGCGATCAAGATTAGGACGACCAGCCCGATGATCGTCGCGAAGAACAGCTCGAACCCCAACGCGTAATCAGGACGCTCCAGATACGCGCCCAGCAGCATTTGCTCGAGCGCTTGGACGTGAACTTCGACGCCCGGCATCGCTGGATTGGTCGGCGTCGGGCGGAGGTCCAGCAGTCCGGGCGCACTCGTACCGACAAACACGGCGGAACTTTCGAGCAGATTTCTGTCGGCGGTGCCGTCAAGGATCTTCCAGGCAGCAATGGAGCGCTTGAAATCTGCCTTCTTATTCTCGTCGGTGTAGTGCAGCCAGAGTTCGCCGTCTTGCGTCGTCGGCACGGCGATCTCGCCGATGCGCAGCGAGACGATGCGGTTGGCGCTCCCTGCCGCGACTTCTTTATCCGTACCGGGCGTCGTGATCAGCAGCGTTCCGCGCTGACCGATCTTCTCCGTCAACACGCGGAGCACTTCGAGCGACAGGCTTGGGTAGATTTTTCCCCGATAGTTGAAGAGCAGCGGTACCTTTCGAATGACCAGATCGTCGCTTGTGGAAATCACCACGTTGAACGATCCGTTGCCGGCGGCCGCCTCTTCGAGTTCGGGTAGAGTCTTCGTCACACCTTTCTGCTTTGTGAGCGCGAGGATCGGCTTCCCGTCGCCGAGTACGGACTCGCTGCCGACCCGACGCGGCGGATCGCCGCCGGTTTCGTTGTTGAATGCGAATCCGGTCACCGTCGATACAGTCTTCAGCGCATCTGTCAGCGCCACTTCGTTACGCGGCAAACTACCAAGCTGCGTGCGGGTCGCATCCCATTCCGGCCCCTCAGGAAGGCGCTTGGCAACTTGGTCGGGAGATGTGTTGTCGGGTTCGGCAAAGACGATGTCGAAAGCAACGACGGCTGCGCCCATCTCGCTCAAATTGCGGACTAGCTTTGCCACCGTCGTTCGGGGCCACGGCCATTGGCCGATCCGCTTGATGCTTTCCTCGTCGATATCGACGTAGCGAACCTGCAATCCGATCGTGTCTTTCGGGTTCACGTAGGGACGCGGACTGGTGCGCTGATAGAAGTCGAAAACCTGCGTGCGCAACGAGTCGATGACGTTTCCGGGATCGAGGATGTGAATCAAGATCGCGATCGCCAGCACTGCCCATGGCATCAGCCCCAGCCAACGCAGCAGGCCTGAGAGGCCTACCATCGCTAGCGCGCCTTCGCGTGTGGTTGCGTCGCGTTGTGCCATGTCCCCCGATCAGCCCCTCATGCGGCGGCGTTGACGCCCGGCGCACGCGTGAAGTCGTAAAGCCGATCCCAGAGCGTGTCGAGGCGCGCGAGCGCTTCGGGCAAGGTGACCGCGGCTATTTTGCCGTCTTTTTGGGTTAAGAAGCCGAGGCCCTCCAGCTTCGAGAGCGCGTCACCGACTTCGAAATCGACGTCGATCTGAAACGTCGCCTTCAGCCAGGTCTCAATCCGGCGGTCCAATTCGCCTGCATGCGCAGCTGGGCCTGCGGTCAGAAGCGAGTGGTAGGCGAGGATCACCTCTTTCACTTCTTGATCTTCGGCGGCACCGATCAGCGTTTCGAAGACGCCGGCGTCGTTGGTGATGTTCTTGAAGTAGATGTTGTCGGCGACGCGCTTTTGATATTTCAGCTTGCGGTACGAGTAGTTCGAAAACTGGCGCCACATGAATGCGCCCGCGCCGATCAGCACAGAGAGCGCACCGACGGCCTTCATCAGCTTGTCTTGCGTCACCTCGCCCGAGAACCCCAGATACGCGCCGAGCACCACAAGCACCACTGACAGCGCCGGCAGAAGATTCAACATGATCGGGATGCCGCCCAAGACGGCGGGACCGCCCAAGAGCATCGCGTCCTTGCGGCTCATCACGATTTGAACTTCCGGCAACAGCATCGGCAGTTCGATGCGGGCGATATTGCGAAATGCCTTCACCATCACGCTGCCGGGCTGCGCGCCGCCCGGCAATTTGCTGTTGGCGCGCAAAAAGCGGCGGCGCGGCATGCCCGACGGTTGCTTGAAGCGCACAAACACGATGACGTCGTCGAATGTGTCGAGCGATGTCTCCTTTGCGCGGAAGCCTAGGGCAGCCGCCTGCTTGACGGTCTGCGTTCGTTGCCCGCGGGAAAAGATGCGGATCGTTTCGTAGGCTTCGAGCGACGTGCGCGTTTTGACGTCGAAGTGCGGGTGGTCGCCACTGAGTGCTGCCACGTCGGCCTGCGGCAGCTCGATGAAGTTCGCGCGGGCCATAACGTTTTCGAACGTCGTTATCAGTTTGCCGAACGCCGTGTCGGCATCGCGGACTTCACGCCGGACAGGGTGGGGTCCTGTCGGAGAGAACCACGCGTAGGTGTCTTTGAGTTCGGTCAGCTCATCGTAGAAGTCATGGTGAAAATAGGCACCCAGGAACGTCGTGAGCGTTTGGAAGTCGTTCACCTGATCGTTCGCCAAGCCCTGGTCCGACATGGCGGCAATCAAGTCGGCGCGTAGGACCGGGATGAAGTGTAATTGCGCGGGAGCCGCCGGCGTCGGCGAATTCTCGGCTGTGTGGCTTTCGGCAGTCATCGAGAAAGTGCCTCTCAAGCCATGCGCAACCGATAGCGGAGGAGCGCGGGCTAAGTCCCGTTGTCGAATCGATTTTGGCGGAGTTTCGCCCTAAGGCAAGCGCACAGCTGTGGCGGCGGTCACCGCGGGTTAATTCGGCGGTTTCCTGTGGCTCGCAACTTGCACACGAACTTGCTGCCTATTGATCGCCCGGGCACACTCTTGATTCGGGGCGCAAAGCGGGTGCGCGGTGTTAGCGTTTGTGGGGCCTAGTTCATGACTGGGGATGCTCAGGCTTGGCTTGACGTGTCCGAGGATGCGTCGTCCCTGATGCTCCGGCCTCAGGGCGACTGGGTCGTGCGCCATGCTGAGACAATCGACAAGGCGCTCGGCGCCATTCACGCACTGGACCGGCGCGCAGCGACATTCGATTTGTCTCATTTGACCCGCCTCGATACCGCCGGGGCTTGGTTGCTTTATCGGACCGGGCGGTCGCTGGAGCGCGCGGGCGCCAAAGTGACTTATGCGGGCGCGACGGCCGCGCAGTCGACATTGCTGAACGCGGTTGCGAAGAGCGACCGCCCGATTGCCCCCACACCGCGCGTCGGGAACGTCCTGACGAACCTTATCGTGCGCATGGGTTCGGCACTGTCGGAAGGTGGACGTACGGCGCTTGACCTGGTCGGCTTCTTTGGACTCGTGCTCGAGACCTTGGCGAAGACGATCATCAATCCGTTCCGCATGCGCGTGACCTCGACAGTCTATCACATGGAACAGACCGGTCTGAACGCGGTTCCGATCGTGAGCCTGATCTCGTTCCTGATCGGCGCGGTGTTGGCGTTTCAAGGTTCCGAACAGCTGCGCCGTTTCGGCGGCGAGATTTTCACCGTCAACCTGGTCGCCGTGTCGTTCCTGCGGGAGATCGGCATTTTGTTGACCGCGATCATGGTCGCCGGCCGCTCCGGCAGTGCGTTCACGGCGCAGATCGGTTCGATGAAGCTTCGCGAAGAGATCGATGCGATGCGCACGCTTGGTCTCGATCCGATGGAAGTGCTTGTTCTGCCGCGCGTGATTTCGCTGCTCATCATGATGCCGATCTTGGGCTTCATTTCGGCGATGATGGGGCTGTTGGGCGGCGGCATGGTGGTTTGGATGGAACTCGGTATGTCGCCTGCGATGTATATCGAGCGCGTCAAAGACGCCATCGGCGTATGGGACGCAGGTGTTGCCTTTATCAAGGCGCCGGTGTTTGGCCTCCTGATCGCGATGATCGGGTGCTTTGAGGGGTTGAAAGTCGAAGGCAGTGCGGAGTCTGTCGGTCAGCGTACGACGGCATCGGTGGTCGAGGGCATCTTTACGGTGATCGTCATCGACGCGTTCTTTTCCATCATGTTCGTGAAGCTTGGCATATGACGCGCGAGGCCATCATCTCCGTGCGCGGCTTGCGCAACCAGTTCGGGCCCCAGGTGATCCACGATCACCTGGACCTCGACATATATCGCGGCGAGGTGTTGGGCATCGTCGGTGGGTCGGGTACGGGCAAATCGGTTTTGCTTCGCACGATCCTCGGCATCAATCGAGCGGCGGCTGGGCGGATCGAGATCTTCGGCAAAGTGCGGGGCGAGATGACGCGCGCCGAGGAGCAATCGATCGAACGGCGCTGGGGCGTGCTTTTCCAAGACGGCGCCTTGTTTTCGTCGCTGACGGTCGCACAGAACATTCAGGTCGCGCTCAAAGAGCATCTGCATATGCCGCAGAAGCTGATGGACGAAATTGCGGCGGTGAAGATCGGGCTCGTTGGCCTGCCGCCAGAGGCAGGGCCAAAGTTCCCGTCCGAGCTTTCGGGCGGTATGCGCAAGCGGGCGGGCCTTGCGCGCGCCTTGGCGCTTGACCCGGAAATCGTGTTCTTGGACGAACCGACGGCGGGATTGGACCCGATCGGGGCCTCGGCGTTCGACGAATTGATCAAGAATCTCCAGGCAACGCTGGGGCTCACCGTCTTTATGGTGACGCACGATCTCGACAGCCTTTACGCGATCTGCGACCGCATTGCGGTCTTGGCCGAGAAAAAGGTGCTGGTTACAGGTACAATCCAGGAAATGATGACCCAAGAGCATCCCTGGATCCGTGAGTATTTTCATGGACCGCGCGGGCGGGCGGCGATGGCCGCCAAGTCAACGCCACCGCGGTCTTGAGTTGAGGATAGGTTCGATATGGAAACGCGCGCACATCACTTGCTGATCGGAAGTTTCGCGATCGGCATCACGCTGCTGACGGTCCTCTTTTTGTTTTGGATCGGCAAGTTCGAGTTCAATCAGCAGTACCAGATCTACGATCTGAAGTTCGCAGGATCGGTGTCAGGCTTGGGCAAAGCGGGCGACGTTCTCTACAACGGCATCAAGGTTGGCGAGGTCATCGAGATCAAGATCGACGAAGACAATCCGAAAAATGTGCTGGTGCGCATTCAAGTCGAACGTCTGACCCCAGTGAAAGAGGACTCGTTCGCGCGGCTTGAAACGCAGGGCTTGACCGGCGTCGCGGCGATTCAGATCGCCGGCGGCGGTCCGAAATCGAATCCGCTGGTCGCCGAGGAAGGGCAACGCTATCCGGTCATTCCCACGAAAGAGTCCATCATCTCCGAGCTGTTCACGAGCGCGCCGCAACTCGTCGACAAAGGCAATATCGTTCTTGCCCGGCTGGCCGCGTTCTTGAGCCCGCAGAACGAGCAGAAGTTCAGCGACACGGTCGATCATCTTGAGAAGCTGACCGCAAACCTATCCAAGGCATCGGACAAGTTCGACTCCATCGCTACGAACATCGACAAGATCGTCGCGGGCGACGCGAAGACGACGCTGGCCGACATTCGCGGGGTCGCCGGCGATATCCGCCAGATCATGATGGACGCACGCGGGCCGTTGCGCGATTTCGCGCGGCAGGGACTACCCGAGCTTCTGCTTGCGATCGGCGATGCGCGGCAAATGATTGCGTCGGTCGACCGGGCGGCACAGCGGTTGGAGAGCAGCCCGTCGTCGCTGATCTTCGGCGACAAGGCGGTCGAGTATAAGTCCGGGGGAGGGCGCTGATGCGCGGACGGTTTTGGGTTCTTTCAACCGCGGCGGTGACCGCGGTTCTGTTGTCGGCGTGCAGCTTGCCGGATCTCGGCAGCGGGCCGCCGCCGGACCTCTATATTCTCTCGCCGAAGAGCACGTTCCCCGAGGATTTGCCGTCGGTCGACTGGCAGCTTGTGGTCGAAGAGCCTTCGACGGCGAAGGGCATCGATACCGACCGCATCGCGATCGCACCGTCTTCGCTTGAGGTGAAGTATCTGGCCGGATCGCGCTGGGCGGATCGTGCACCCCGCATGGTGCAGCAGCTGTTGATCCAATCGTTCGAGAACACGAAGAAGATCGTGTCGGTCGGGCGGCAATCGATCGGCCTTCGCTCCGACTTCGTATTGAAGGTAGAGCTGCGCGAGTTTCAGGCCGAGAAGACGGCCGAGGGCGGAACGGTCGTGCGCGTACGGTTGAACCTAAAGCTCGTGCGCATCGCCATGGGTCAAATCGTGGCGTCGCAGAGCTTCGAAGCTGTTAAGCCTGCCGCAAGCGAGAACGTTGCGGACATCGTGCAGGCGTTTGACGATGGGGTCGGCGCGGTTCTGAAGCGCGCGGTCGCGTGGACGCTGAAAGCCGGCGAAGACACGAAGACGAAGAAGCCGCGCGACTGGAACTGAGCGTTACGAGAGCCGGCCAATCGCGGACGCAAGGGCGACGTACACCTTGCCGGTTTGCGATGTGAGATAGGTTTCTACGAGCACGTTCTCGCGGTCGCTCCGCGCGGTTTGTTCCATCAGCGCTTCGAATTGCAGGATGTAGCGATCGACCGTTTCACGGAATTCGCCGTCCTCGGCATATTTGCGCCCGATGGCTTCCGCCTGTTCGCGGCCCAAGATCTGTACGAGGCGGCGGGCGAAGACGTTGCGCTCACCGTTGCGGTAGCGGCGCAAGAGATCGAGCGGCGGATCGTCCTCGAGGAAGCGGTCGAGATCGATCGCCATCGCCTGCAGCGTTTCGATCATATGGCGCGATGAGGTCGCGGCCTGCTCCGGCGTTGCGGCCTTGCCGTGGTGCTGCGGTGGGGTCGCGGGATGCGGGGCGCGCTTGACGGTCGATTCCGGCGCCATTTGCTCAGGGCGCAGTTCGACCACGCGATGCGGCTGCGGTTGCGGCTTCTGTGCCGGACGTTGCTGAATGACGGGTTGGTGTTGGATTGGCGGTTTTGTCGCTTCGCTTTCGGCAGCGGCGAGCAACGACTTCATGTCCCACGCGGTGCGGTCTTCCTGCGGGTCGGCGTCGTCCACGGGCCGCACGAAGCGTTTGGCGCGTCCGAACCAACCACCCTTTTGATCAGGCTCTTGCTGTGCCGGCGGCCGACGTTCGCCGGCCGGTGTGACTTGGTTGCGCGGCGGCGGTGCAAGGTTCGCTTGCGGTGGTGCGACGTTGAAGTTCGGTGCCGACTGTTGCGGCGGCGCCTTCGGCTTATCGGGTTCGGCTTGGCGCACGCGATCGAACGCGTTGTTCACTCTCGACGAGAGGTCGCGCGCTGCTTCGGCCTGGTGATCCAGCGCCGTGCGCAGTTGTTGCGTTTGCGTGGCGGCGGGTACCGGCATTTGGTGGGCCAGTTTCCCTAAGCGCTCCACCGTGCCTTCGATGTGCTGCGATGCGTTCGCCGCCGTTTCGCGCAGGCTGATCAGCACGGAGCCCAAGCGACCTGCGGCGTCGAACGATGAGTCGCCGGCCGAGCGGATCGTCTGCATCGCTTGTTCGAGGCCGGACGTCGTGAGTTCCGTCGAGGTGCGCAGCTTCTCGGACTCGCGGGTGAAGAGTTGCGTGGTCTCGACGATGCGTTGGGCCATGATTGCCGCGGTCTCATCGAGGCGGCGCGAGCCTTCGATCGTGAACGTGCCGATCTTCTTCGTCTCGTCGACCATAACGGCGACGAGCTTCGTCAAGCCTTCGCGCTGGAAGTCGAGCGCGCGCGCCATATGGTCGTTCTCTTGCTTCAGCCGCTCAATGGTGTCGGCGAACGCAGCGCGTTGGCGTTCGTGGCGCGCAACGACTTGCTCCGAGCGGGCGGCGGCGGCTTCCGAAGCGGCGTCGAGGCGTTGGGCTTGGCGTTCGATTTCCTTCGCCGAATCTGCGGCGCGGTTCGAGACGGTCGCCGACGCGTTCTGCAGCGTCGAGATCAGGCCGGCGATTGCGCCGTGTTCGGTGTGCAGGCTTTCGCTGGCATTGCGTGCCGCGACGCGCGCTTCTTGTAAACGCGCGGTTAGCGTGTCGGAGGCGGCAAGAACCGCCGTGTCGAGTGCTTGCGTAAATTGCGCAAGTTTTTCGCGTTCGGAGCCGAGCTTTCCGGTCGCGCGATCGACGCGGTCTTGGGCCGCCAGCGCCGTGCGCTCGATCAACTGCAGGCGTTCGTTTGCCGTCGTCTCCAGCGTCGACATTCGTGCGGTTGCGGCTTCCACGGCGGCGTTAAAGGTGTCGAGTTCGCGCCGGATGGCGCGGCCCAATTTGGCCATGCCGCGCGCTGCGTGATCTTCGGGTTCGGTGAGTTCGGCTGCGGCCATCGCAAGCGCTGTCGATTGGCCACGTAGGATTTTCGCTTCACGCGCCAGCAGCGCGATAAAGAGGGCAAGAACCACGGGAACTACGAGGACTGCGACTAACAAACCGTACCACGCCAGCGGTAATTCGAAGAGCTTGGTCCAACCGATGAGACCGATCAGGTATGCACTGATTCCACCCAACCAAAACACACAGAAGAAGAATGTCCCCCATCCGAGGACGCTTCCAGAATCTTCCGGTAAGTGCACGGGCCTCGCTTCAACCGGCAGTGGTTCGTCGATCCGTTCGGCGGCCACGCGCAAACGCGGTTGCTCCTCCGTCAGGAGCAGTGCCTCTTCGAAGTCTTGGATCTTGGATGGCTCGACGCGCTGCATGCGCTTTCCGCGGCTGTATTTACTATATTTCTACCATTTCCCGGCGGTGCCCGCACTGGCGAAGATTCGCAACAGCACAAGAGGCTGTGGATCGGTACACGTTAACGCGTGAGTTGAGCGTTCATCCCGTTTTGATGCGTTTGTGGGCGGGGCGTGTTTGAATGACTGTTGCGCGTTCGCATCGAATGCGAAGCACGCCAGTACGCTAATCTAGAGGCTGTCGTTCGCGATGTAGGCGACTTGATTCGCACGTGCGGAGAACGTCATGACGATGTTGATCGCTGCCGCTGTCTTCTTTCTATTCATCCACCTCGCCATTGCCGGAACGCGTGTGCGCGATGCGATTGTCCGGTCGATCGGCGAGCAGGCCTATTTGGGCGTGTTCTCGGTCGCCAGCATCGCGGGGATCGTCTGGCTCATCATGAGTTACAATCGAGCGTCGGCCGAAGGCAGCGATCTCTGGTGGGATCTAGGTGTCGGCGTTCGCCATCTCGGCATCATCGTCATCGGACTTGCGATGGTCTTGGGTGTTTCGGGGTTGCTGACACCGAACCCGACATCGGTCGGCATGGAAGGTGCGGCCACACGGGAGGTCACGGGTATCCTACGCATTACGCGCCACCCGTTCTTGTGGGGTGTGGCACTGTGGGCTGCGTTTCATCTGGCCGCCAATGGAGATGCCGCTTCGGTCATCTTCTTCGGCACGTTCTTGGTGCTTGCGGTGGCGGGCACGTTTTCGATCGATGCGAAGCGGGCGCGCAAGATGGCTGAGGGTTGGATCGGGTTTGCCGGACGGACGTCGAATTTTCCGTTTGTGGCGATATTCGCGCGGCGAAACTCGCTGAAACTGGGCGAGCT
>JANNEL010000404.1:0-2837 GCA_031378595.1 Alphaproteobacteria bacterium | reverse complement strand
GCAGGCAAACTGGTCGTCGTCGCCGATGTGCTTTTACGATCCGCCTCTTCTGCTTGGAATGCCGGATGCCTCGGCAGCGCTGATCTGCGCCATACCGCTAGCAGCTTCGGCGGCGGGATCGAGGGAGCTTTTGCATTCCTGGATCGGGTTGGCAGTTGGGTTCGTGGCCGCACACTTCCTCATCGTCGGTTTGCACCACGACTTTCCGCCCTCGTTATTCTATTGGATAAACGAGTAGGCCACGGCGGTGCCAGTCAGTCTCGCCACGATCGCATTCGACTTTGTACTTCTGTACGCGATAGCGCACTGCGTTCGTGGCTTTTGGCAGGGTAATTATCGGCGGGCCTTGAATTACTTCCTTCTCGCGCTAATCCTGGTTGCCGCCGTGGCGGGATCGTTTGCATATCTCGTTTTCGATGCGCGCGCAGTCGAGCACGGAGCAAGCGAACTCTTGGCAATGAATGTGACCCCGCCCGAACCAGTCGGCCCAAACATAATCCTAATCGATTGCATTTTTCCGCCTTTCGGCGAAGGTGTGATCGGCTATTCGATGCTGGGGGTGTTAGTGATCTTCGAGATACTTGTAGCTGTTGGGATTGCTGATGCGCTCAACCGCAGGCGGACGGTTGCCGCCGCAGGAGAGGGGATCAAAGCTTAGCCAGCGCGACGCCAAGGCGCGCTGCGGCTGTTGACATCTTCTTGTCGAACGTCGCGAGCACGGCGCCAATGCGCTGGGCGATGCCGATGTGAAGTGCATCAGGCGTTCGCAACGTTAGATCGAGCCGGCGCAGATAACTGTCCGCGGCGCCAACGTCCGCAGACGCGATCTGAATGCGTTCGCACAGACGTGCCGTCCATACGTCGAAGGTTGCGAGCGTTGCGCGCGCCTCGTCTTTCGTCAGAAGACCGGTGCGTACGCATTGCGCGGTGACGGACGCGAACTCCGCCGCCGCGAAGTCGCTGACAACGAATTGCGGTTTCTCACGATAAAGGTACGCTTTGGCGCGCGCCGTCATGGCATCGTTCGTGAACAAAGACAGCAGATAACTCGCGTCCGGGTAGACGCTCATTTCCGTTCGTCCTCGTCCCTCATTTTGCTGACGAGCTTCCCGGCGTGCTTGCGCGGTGTCTTACTGCCGACGCGTTGCGAATCGAGCCAGTCGATGTCGGCGTCCGTGATGCGGCGCGGCGCTTGTTTCGCGAGCGGCTTGAGCTCGACCACGGCATGTCCATGGCGCGTGATCACGATTGCCTCGCCGCCAAGCGCGCGGTCGATGAGGTCGGACAGTTGGGTCTTGGCGTCGGCGACGCTGTGGGTGCTCATGGCGGAATATGACCATCATATGGTCATAATGTCAATGCGGCGGGGCCTGCGAACTTTCGGCGCAGAATGCTCAGTTCGCGGCGATCGCGACTTCGTTGAAGATCGCGAAGTAGTGGCAGGCGGCCGCGATGAGGACGAGCCAGTGCCAGATGGCGTTCTGGTAGGGCAGACGGTCCCAGAGGTGGAACACGACGCCCACCGAGTAGATCACGCCACCGACGGCGATCAAATAGAGGCTGTTCATCGACACGGTTTGCAGCAGCGGGTTGAACGCCACCACGATCGACCAGCCGAGGCCTAGATAGAGAACGACGGTGACCGACTCCCACCGGCGCGGAAACGCGAGCTTCAATGCGGCGCCGGCGAGCGCTGCCGTCCACACGAACGCCAGCAGGCCGAAGCCCCAGTCGCCGCCCATGCGGTTCAAGAGCAAGGGTGTGTAGGTGCCCGCGATCATGATGAAAATCGCGGCGTGATCGAAGCGGCGCCACAGCTCCTTCGTGGGAGACGGCGGCCAGAGATTGTAGCCGGCCGAGCAGGTGAGCATCGCGAGCAGGCCCAAGCCGTAGAGCCCTGCACCGAGGATCAGCAGACCCTCCTTCTGGTGAGACGCGGTGATGAGCAGTGCGATCGTGGCGATGAAGCCCAAGGCCAAGCCCGTGACGTGGGCGGCGGCGTCGGCCAGGACTTCCCCGCGCGAGTAGCTCGGGAAGCGGAATTCGTTCCTAGTGTCGCTCTCGATCGTCATGACACCACTTCAATCCGGCACCTTGGCAAAACCGTGGCGGAACGTGCGATCCACACACTCCAACACGTGGTTGTGACACACTGCCATCAATTGGTTCAGGAACGGTCAATGCGCGTCGATTTGTTGTGACGGGATTCACGTCCGCTTAACCAACAAAATCCTGCGCGCTTCTGCGTGACCGTTATCACTTCACGAATGCCGCCTCATTTTGCGACAGCGCTGAAACAATCGGTGTTGCTTGCTGCGCTGCGTGGATGAGGCCCGTATGCGTGTTGCGACACTTACGATTTGAGAGCATCGGGGCCTATGATCAAGGTATCGATCCCATAGGTTCGGCGCCAAGAATTCCGGTTCGTTCACAGGGAATCCCGATATCGCCCTTTGCCGTCGCGCGCAGATGCGGCCTATAGTGTGGGTATGAGCAATAACCCGACCATCGACGATCAAAAGCGTGCCGCTGCCGAAGCGGCTCTCGAATATGTGAAGCCGGGCATGCGCTTGGGGCTCGGAACCGGATCGACGGCCGAACATTTCGTTCGGGTGCTGGCGTCGCGCGTTAAAGCGGGCCTGAAGCTTACGACCGTTGCCACGTCGGAGCGTACGGCGGCTTTGGGGCGAGAGCTTGGGATCACGGTCGGCGATCTCGATACCGTGCGCCACTTGGATCTGACCATCGACGGCGCGGATGAGGTTGGACCCAATCTCACGCTGATCAAGGGTGGCGGCGGCGCGCTTCTTCGCGAGAAGATCGTGGCTGCAGCTTCC
>JANNEL010000399.1:0-1835 GCA_031378595.1 Alphaproteobacteria bacterium | reverse complement strand
ATTGGGTTGTCTACCCCGCCCATGGCGTGGGCCGGATCATCCAGGTCGTCGAGCAGGAAGTCGCGGGCATGAAGCTCGAGCTCTTCGTGATCAACTTCGACAAGGACAAGATGACCTTGCGGGTGCCGGTCGCGAAAGCGAGCCTGATCGGCATGCGCCGGCTGTCCTCGCCGGATGTGGTGGCGAACGCCCTGCAGACGCTGAAGGGCCGTGCGCGCATCAAGCGGACCATGTGGAGCCGCCGGGCGCAGGAATACGAAGCCAAGATCAACTCGGGCGACCTGATTTCGATCGCCGAAGTGGTTCGCGACCTGCACCGCGCAAGCGGGCAGCCGGAGCAGTCCTACTCTGAGCGTCAGCTCTACGAAGCGGCGTTGGGACGTATGGCGCGCGAGGTTGCGGCGGTCGAACGAATCGACGAGGACGCTGCGGTGAAACGGCTGGAAGTGGCGCTTCAGCGCGCGGCTTAGTCCACCTCTATAGTCAATAACGGTTAGGCGCGGCGGGGGTTCCCTGCCGCGCCTTTTTCCATGACGAAGCCGTAATTTGGAATTGATCTAAAGAGGCTTGAAGCGCGTTTAAAGGATACCCAACTAGGGAAGTAGGAAATTGGAGCCCCCATGGCCACGTTCGACACCTCCCACGCTGTCAAAGCAAACCGCCGGTTCATCAAGAAGTCGATGGCGACCGATTTGCTCGAAGCCCCGCATGAGCAAAAGCTCGCGCGCGCTTGGCGCGACAAGGGCGATCAGAAGGCACTGCACGAACTGACGACGGCCTATTTCCGGCTCGTCGTCGCGGTGGCAGCGCGCTTCAAGAACTATGGCTTGCCGATGGGCGACCTCATTCAGGAAGGCGCCGTTGGCCTCATGCAGGCCGCACAGCGTTTCGAGCCGGAGCGTCAGGTGCGCTTTTCGACCTATGCCACGTGGTGGATCCGTGCCGCGATCCAGGACTACGTGCTGCGCAACTGGTCGATCGTGCGGTTGACGTCGACGGCGACGCAAAAGTCGCTGTTCTTCAACCTGCGCCGGCTGAAGGCGAAGATCGCGGGCAATCCGTCGAAGGATCTTTCGCGCGAGGGTGCGCTTAAGATCGCCAAAGCGCTGCGCGTTTCCGTCGGCGACGTCGAAGATATGGACGCGCGTTTGACGAGCGGTGACCGTTCGCTGAACGCGGCACCCGGCGAACCCGGCGAAGGCGAGTGGCAGGATATGCTCGCCGACGATGCGCCGCGGCCGGACGAGAACGTGATGCTGACACGCGATTCGGCGACGCGGGCGCAATGGATCAATCTCGCCCTCGATACGCTGACCCCGCGCGAGCAGGTGATCATCCGCGAGCGGCAGATGCAGGAAGATACGGTGACGCTCGAGTCGCTGGGCGCGAGGCTCGGCATCTCGAAGGAACGCGTGCGTCAGATCGAGGCGAATGCGCTTTCGAAGCTGAAGCGGGCGTTGATCGAGCAGGTCGGCGATCCGGTCGAAGCGGGCCTTATCGCCGCCTAGTCCAGCAGTTCGATCTGTTCCGCGTGCGTGAGCTCGATCTCGGGGCCGTTGAGCAACGAGAGCCAGCCGCGCACGCGGACCGTTTTGCCGTTCCATGACGCGGGATCGATGCCCTCTTTCGTGAGCCGCTTCAGATCGCGCGCTGAGATCGTGACCGTGAAATCGGTGCGGTAGTCGGCGCCGAAGTTTAGGAACGCGCGCTCGCGGCCCACCTTCACTGACACGATCTTGCCTTCGACGATTTGGAACGTGCCGATGTCGGCGCTGAGGTCGTCGATCGTGCGAACGCGGTAGAACGCGTCGGCCCAGATACCGCGCTTTGCGGTT
>JANNEL010000441.1:0-3795 GCA_031378595.1 Alphaproteobacteria bacterium | reverse complement strand
TATCAGATGGCCGAGCGCAAGGAGCTTCCGTTCCCGGCGATAAACGTCAACGACAGCGTCACGAAGTCGAAGTTCGACAACCTCTACGGCTGCCGCGAGAGCCTCGTCGACGGCATCAAGCGCGGTACGGACGTGATGATGTCGGGCAAGGTCGCGATGGTTGCGGGCTTTGGCGACGTGGGTAAGGGTTCGGCAGCGTCGTTGCGCAACGCGGGTTGCCGCGTTGTCGTCTCCGAAATCGATCCGATCTGCGCGCTGCAAGCCTCGATGGAAGGCTATGAAGTGATGACGATGGACGAAGCGGCGCCGAAGGCCGATATCTTCGTCACCGCGACCGGCAACGTCGACGTCATTACCGTCGACCACATGCGAGCGATGAAAGACCGCGCGATCGTTTGCAACATCGGCCACTTCGACAGTGAGATTCAGGTTGCTGGCCTCAAGAACTTCAAGTGGCACAACGTGAAGCCGCAGGTCGACGAGATCGAGTTTCCGGGCGGCAAGCGGATCATCCTTCTGTCGGAAGGCCGGCTCGTGAATCTCGGCAACGGGACGGGACATCCTTCGTTCGTGATGTCGTCGTCGTTCACGAACCAGACGTTGGCGCAGGTCGAGCTTTGGGCGAACCACGCGAAGTACGATCGCAAGGTCTATACGCTGCCGAAGAAGTTGGACGAGAAGGTCGCGCGTCTGCATTTGGACAAGCTCGGCGTGAAGCTCACGAAGCTCTCGCCGAAGCAGGCGGAGTATCTGGGTATCGACCGCGAGGGTCCGTACAAGGCCGACCACTACCGCTACTAGGGATTTGGGATTGGGTGTTGGAGCATGGTGATGCGTATTGCTTCGCTCCACATCTATCCGATCAAGGGGACGCGCGCGGTCGACGTCGATCGTGCGCAACTTGAGGCGCAGGGGCTTGAGGGCGACCGGCGTTGGGTCGTCGTCGATGCGACGGCTAAGTTCATCACGCAGCGCTCGCACCCGAGGCTTGCCACGATCTCGGCCATCCCTACGCGGACGGGCCTCCGCCTGTCGGCACCGGGCGCCGGGGAAATTCTTGTCGAACGGCCATCCCCCACTGAGCGCGCCGAGGTCACCGTCTGGCAGCACCAGGTGAGCGCGGCGCTTGCCGACGCCGCGGCAGGCGCATGGCTTTCGCGCATGCTCGGCGAGCCGTTGCGGCTTGCCTACATGGATGCCGCGGCGGAGCGGCTGCAGCGCAACATCTGGGTCGAGGCGCTGCCGGTGAGCTTTGCCGATGCTTATCCCGTGCTGATCGCGACGACAGGGTCTTTGGCTGCGGTCAACGCCGAGATCGAGAGGGCGCGTGGTACGGCCGTTCCGATGCGGCGCTTCCGGCCGAATATTGTCGTCGATTGCGACGACGCCTGGGCCGAAGACTTTTGGCGCGTTCTGCGCGTCGGCGACGCCGAGTTCGAGCTCGTGAAACCTTGCGACCGGTGCGTCGTGACAACGAAGGATCAGAGTTCGAGCGAGGCGATGGGGAAAGAGCCGCTGGCCAGCCTCGCGCGGTTGCGCCGTTCGGCCGACCCTCGCCTGAACGGCGTGCTGTTCGGGTGGAACGCCGCGCCCCGCACGCTTGGGCGTGTCGCGATCGGCGATGCCGTCGAAATTCTCGAACGGCGGCCGGAAGGCTTCCCGTTGCGGACTGGCCTCACGCACGGCTATGAGGTCGAAAAATTCTTGCCATGACAGCGCCTTCATTTGGTCATGCTTGGCGCTAAGCTGGCGTGCATCTCTAGAGAGGGTTTCATGCGCATTAATTTGATCGTGGCGGCGGTGGTCTTGGCCGCGATTGGCGTTGCGCTGGCGGCGGTGGTCTTGGCCGTGAGCGGCGTTGCGCCAGCATCGGCGGCCGGGTGCAGTCTCGGCGCGGCAAAGGCATGGAAGCCCTTCAAGGGGCCGTCCTATAGCAGCGAAGCCTATTCGAACGGTGCGACCTGCGCCGGCGCCGTGGTGACGATCGTGGTGCGCGCGCCCGGCGGCGATGTGTTGTGGGTGGAGGCGATGCCCGCCGCGCATCTCATGACGTTCGCCGACGCGAAGAATGTGAAGCGGATGAAGGCTGGCATCGTGGATTGGTTGGCGCAGCCGCATATGTTCAAGTCGACCGGCGACCTGCCTGACTGGAAGAAGGGAACGGACGCACCGGTCGCGGGCGAGTTTCCGTTCTATCCGGAGGCGGGCGTCGATCAGGAAAGCTACGCGAAGATCCGCACGGATCGGCTCGCGGTCTTCTGCTACGTGCAGGGGATGGAGAGCATGGCCTGCGTCGCGATCGCGAAGGACGGGTCGGCCTCGAAGATCGGCGTGCAGACGTTTCCGGGTTAAGGTCACTCCTTGAATGCGATCCCCGCCAAGACGGCGCGATGATCGGAACCTGAGACCGTGACGAGTCTTCGCGACAGGAGCGAAAGTTCCTGCGTCGCAAGCACGTGGTCGATTGGGATGCTCATCGCGCGCGGCAAGAATGTCGGCCAGGTGCCGTCGCCGCCGGTGAGCAGCGTCATGTTCAGTTGCTCGCGCGGGCGGGACATCGTGGCGGCCCAGGCGGAGGCGTTGAAGTCGCCGGCGAGGATGCGTGGGCCTGAAACAGTAGCGATCGTTTCCACGACCTCTTCGATTTCTGCTGTTTGCACACAGCAGCGATCGATCGGGTAGGGCAGCGAGAGGTGCTTTCGCCCCCCGATCGTCACTTCGACGGCGCCCATGGGGCGGCGAAATTTCGATTCCGGCAAGTTGGCGCGGATGTCGGTCAGCGGGAAGCGGGAGAGGACCAGCGCGTCGCACCATTTCTCTTGCCCGCATTCGACCCGATAGGGGTATTGATCCACGACGGCATCGAGGCTTCGGCGGACGAAAGGCTTGACCTCCAACAGCACCACGATGTCGGGCTTCGTTTCGCGCACGAAGTCGGCGATCCGGTCGAGCTGCGGGTTGTTGTAGTAGACGTTGAACGTCATGAGCGTGAAGCGCGGGCCTGTTGCGGCCGCTGCCGACGGTTGCTGTACCCACGGCCAGACGAGCGCGATAGCGGCGGCAGCAAGCACCATGAAGATCAGCATCGCCGTCGTGCGGCCGGCGAACGCTGCCAGCAGCGCCATGACAAGAGCGGCCACAATCGGGCAACAGGAAGTGCGCGAAGATGTCTATCAGTGGGTGCAGCTTGCCGAAGAGTGCACCCAGAAGGACGGCGGCGAGACCCAAGATTGCCGCGTTGAAAAATGTGCCGATGACGAGGTTCATGGAGGGGTTCGCGGGGTGAAAGGGCGGAACGGCTCGGAGCGTTAGTCCTTCGCTCGACTCTTTGGCCATTCGATGGCGCAATTGAGCAACAGGGCTTTGGTGCGTGTTGCAGCTCACATTTCACTTTAAGAGCCAGACTCAAATCGTTAGCGAAACGTAAAAGATCGCGGTTGGCGCGTTAAGCGTTTCGCGTGCGCTTCCAAGTCCCTGACTCCATTTGCTTTTCGTCCCCAAGACCCACCCGTCCAGGGACAGACTCCGCCGCCGTTCCTAAGATCGTTTCTCGGGAAGTGATTCTTAGGTTCAAACAGGGGTTTTCGGGCGGCTTGGGTTGAAACGAGGCTGGCCTGCGGAATGAGCGCGATACTTTGGCCGCGCTCTCTCGCAGGTGCCTCTCCCCAAGTGCCGGGCTCCAACGAGGCGTGGGGTTAGTTTGGAAGCGTCCAGCGACATTGCATTTCTGCTGCCGTTTGGGGTGACGCTTGGGGCAATCGCGCTTGCGGGGTCGCTCGCGTTCGTGATGGTCGC
>JANNEL010000310.1:0-19486 GCA_031378595.1 Alphaproteobacteria bacterium | reverse complement strand
CAAAGCAATCGCGCTCTTTCGCTGCACGCAAATGCTGCTCTATCCGAAAGCGTAGGCAATTCCTCGCAAACTTGCCCCTCTACCAGCGCGCCGGTAAGGTCCCGCGCGGATTCGCTGAACATCACCCAAGGGGACATCTGAAATGAATCGCAATGTGGTCATCGGCGGCGTTGCAGGCGTCGCCGGCGTATTGGGCATCGCCGGCTGGTACTTCCTCTCAGGTCCGGGTGCAGGCCTCGTCGGTGGCACCTCGACTGAACCTACCGGCC
This sequence comes from Alphaproteobacteria bacterium, assembly GCA_031378595.1. GTDB lineage: Bacteria > Pseudomonadota > Alphaproteobacteria > Micropepsales > Micropepsaceae > SZUA-430. Next base: position 19,217 of record JANNEL010000310.1, on the reverse strand, counting down.
CGATGACGCTGAACCCCGTCACAGTCGTAACCGATCAGGAGGCGAGCCAATCGGCTGACGGCCGCATGCTCAGCGTGACGTTCCCGAAGTTCGAACTCGTCGCGAAAGCCGGTGAAACGACGTCGTCAGTGTTCTCGACAACGTGGCACTTGAAGCTCGGTGCGAACGAACGCGCGGTCGCCGCAATCGCTTCGGTCAGTGGCTACATGAAGTCGGGCGGCACGCCGCCTGCCGCGCAGCCAGCGCCAGCAGCGCCGATCGCGGACTCGACCGCAACGCCGGCCGTTGACGGCGCCACGCCGCCGCCCGCGACCGATGGCGCGACACCGCCGCCGGCCGACAAGCCCACTGCGACGCCAGCCGCCGCAGCGCCTGCGCAACCCGTCGCCGGTGATGGCGTCGCTCGCGTAGTTGTATCCGTCGGTGGCGAAACGACGGTCACGGAATGGCGCGACTGGACCGGCAACGGCGCCGAGCACCAGCTCTCGAAGGCGGTCGCTTATGTCGGCACGCCGTCCGATCTGCGCGATGGCGCCTCTGTTCCGGTGACCGTGACCGTCGAAGTCACGGGCGGAACATCGACGGAAACGATTTCGCGGTTGAATTCGCTCGTTCTGCGCGTCGTCGCCGAAGAAGTGCCGGTTCCGGTCGAGCCGGGCAGCACCCCCGGCGCCGCGACCGACACGCCGACCACAACGACACCGCCGGCTACGACGGACGCGGCCCCGGCAACACCGGAACCCGCCACACCGCCTGCCGACGGCGCCACCACGACACCGCCGCCGGCGACGCCGAACCCCTAAACGCGCGACGCCAATTCCATGGCGCGGGCGAGCTCGATGTCCTTCATCGTCAGCCCGCCCGCGTCATGCGTCGTCAAAAGCACGTTGACGGTCTTGTAGACGTTCGACCACTCCGGGTGGTGGTCCATGCGCTCCGCAACGAGCGCAACCTTCGTCATGAACCCGAACGCCTGAACGAAGTCGTCAAACACGAACGTCTTGACGATCGCATCCTTGGCCAGATCCTCGCGCCAGCCCTGCAACTCTTTCAGAGCGGCCGCGCGCGCTGCCGCATCGAGTTTCTTGCTCAAAGCACTCTCCCAATTCTGAAGCGGTCTGGTCTATCTTCGCGCAAAGACGATCCGCTGGCGAGGGCCCCAATGTCGAACGAAACGCTTTTCGAACTGACCGCACCGACGATCGAAGACCTCGACACGCTCGCCCGCGAAACATTCGAACGCCTGCCGAAGAAGTTCCGCGAGCGTTGCGGCGAGATCGTGTTCCGCGTCGAAGACTTTCCCGATGACGACGTCGTCGAGGAGATGGAACTCGAGACCCAATACGATATCTTGGGGCTATTCCAAGGCGTCGGCATTACCGACCAGCAGGAAAGCGATCCGCCGCGCGAACCGAATATCGTCTTCCTCTACCGCCGCCCGATCCTCGACGAATGGAGCGATTCGGAAATCACGCTGGGCGACATCGTCACCCACGTGCTGATCCATGAAATCGGCCACCACTTCGGTTTCAGCGACGCCGATATGGAACGCATCGAAGCCGAAATGATGGACGACTAGGTGTCGAGTTCGTAGCTGCGCTCAGGCCTGTACAGACTGCCGTTCGAACTTCCGTGACTTGAAAACAGCGTGAAAGCGCTGACGGCGAACGGCCCGCTGTCGAAGAGACTGTGTGCGGCCAAGAACTCGCGCACCTTCGCCACCGGCGCATCGCGAAGCCGCGCCAGCGTTACATGCGGCGCGTACTTGCGCGTTTCGGGGGCAAGCCCCATCCGCTGCAGCCCGCTCTCGATCTTCGCCGCGAGCCGCATCAGCGGCTCGTTTGGCGCGACGCCAACCCATAGCGCATGTGGGTCGCGCCCGCCGAACTCGCCAGCCCCCTTCAGCGTCAAGTCGAACGCCGGCGCATGAAGGCCGCTCAGCACGTCGTCGATGTCGTTCGCCGTCGCCTCGTCCACCTCGCCGATAAAACGCAAAGTGAGATGCAAATTTTCCGGAGGCGACCAGCGCGCGCCGGGCACACCGCCTTGCAACAGCGAAAGCCGTACCCGCACGCCCTGCGGAATCTCGATCGCGGTGAAGAGACGGATCATCTAAGGCGCGGGGTTGGGCTGCGCGTGATGCGCCTCGTCGACGGCTTTTTCAAGCGCGTCGCTCCAGGTGACGTTCACGCTCGCGATGTTGGTCTTGAGTTGCGCCATCGTCGTAGCTCCGATGATGTTCGAGGTCACGAACGGCCGCGTTGTCACGAACTGCAGCGCCATATGCGCCGGGTCGAGATCAAAGCGCTTGGCGACAGAGAGGTAGCGGTCGATCGCAGGCCCCGTCTCCGGCCGCTCATAGCGTTGCAAGCGATTGAACAATGCCTTTCTTGATTTCTCCGGCAAAGCGCCCGCCTGATACTTGCCCGTCAGATATCCCTGCGCCAATGGAGAATAGGCAAGCAACCCCACGTGTTCCCGATGCGCGATCTCCGCCAATCCGATCTCGAACGAGCGGTTGATCAAGCTGTACGCATTCTGAATGGACTGTACCCGGGGCAAACGCTTCGCCGTCGCATGGTGCACGAACGTCATCGCACCCCATGCGGTTTCGTTCGAAAGCCCGATCCAACGGATCTTGCCAGCCTTCACCTGATCCTGAAGTGCACCCAAAATGTCTTCAACCGGAACCGTCGATGCCTCGATATGCTTGTAGGTCAGGCCCGTCGCACCGAACATGGCGACCGGCCGGTCCGGCCAATGAAGCTGGTAGAGGTCGATGCGGTCGGTCTGTAACCGCTTCAAACTGGAATCGACCGCTTCCGCAATCTGCTTCGGCGTCTGCTCGCTGGGCGCGCCGTCCTTGCGCAGCCAATTCATTGGCGACCGTCCCGCCACCTTCGTCGCCAGAATTACTTTGTCGCGCGTGCCGCGGGCCTTGAACCAAGTGCCGATGATCCGCTCCGTCGACCCTTGCGTGGCGGGCTTCGGCGGCACTGCGTACATCTCGGACGTATCGAAGAAGTTGATGCCTTGCGCCAGCGCATAATCCATCTGCGCATGACCGTCCGCCTCGGTGTTCTGCTCGCCCCACGTCATCGTGCCAAGGCAAAGCGCCGACACCTTGACGCCCGTGCGCCCAAGATCGCGATATTCCATTCGATATGTTCCGATCAGTGTGTGGCCGGAGTGGCCTCGGCGTTGATTTGCGACAGCAATTTTTCGACGTAGGGCAGCATCCCCTTCACGATCACTTTCGTGCCGGCTTCGTTCGGATGGATGCCGTCCGCTTGATTGAGCTTCAGGTTCGCGGCCACGCCTTCGAGAAAGAACGGGTAGAACAGCACGCCGTGCTGTTTCGCAAGCTCAGGGTAGATCGCGTCGAACGAGCCCACATATTCGGGCCCCAAGTTCCGAGGCGACTTCATGCCCGTGAACAGCACCGCAATCTTGCGTGCCTTCAGCTTCACGAGCAGCTGATCGAGGTTCTTGCGCGTCTCGGTCACGCTTAGACCCCTAAGCGCGTCGTTTGAGCCAAACTCGACAATTGCGCCAACCGTGTCCTCGCTAAGCGCCCAGTCGAGCCGCGCTAGGCCTCCGGCCGTCGTGTCGCCCGAAACCCCGGCGTTGACGACGGTGACGTCGTGCCCCTTGGCCTTCAACTGAGCCTGCAGAACGGTTGTGAATTCCGTCCCCGGAGGCAGGTTGTACCCCTGTGTCAAACTGGTGCCGATGGCGACTATCTTGATCGGTTTCGCCGCAGCCCCAGCAAATCCGTTGATTCCAATGAGAAAGATCGCGAGAATCAGCGAAATCGCGTTGGAAATGGCCCAGCGCGTCCCATATCGGGTTTGCTCCGTAACGCCTCTCGTTGGTAGTCCGTTGCGCATGCAGCGCTCGTTGAACACTGACCCAATCCTCCGCCTCGAGGCCGTCAAGCTCACACTTATGAGTCAGGCGGGCCCCGTCAATATCCTCAATGGTATCGAATTGGTGATCCGCCAAGGCGAGGCCGTTGGATTGGTTGGCCCGTCGGGCTCTGGCAAGTCGACGATGTTGATGGTCATGACGGGTCTGGAGCGGCCGACCTCGGGCAAGGTTACGGTCAAATCGCAGGTCCTCTCGAACTTCAGCGAAGACGAAGCCGCCCGCTTCCGCCGGGGCAACGTCGGCATCGTCTTCCAGTCGTTCCATTTGATCCCGACCATGACGGCGCTCGAAAATGTCGCCGTCCCGCTCGAACTCGCACTGATCCCGAACGCGTTCGACAAGGCGAAGGAAGAACTCATCGCAGTCGGCCTCGGCCACCGCCTCGATCATTACCCAAGCCAGCTCTCCGGCGGCGAACAGCAGCGTGTGGCGCTCGCGCGCGCGATTGCACCGCGTCCGAGCCTGCTCTTCGCCGACGAACCGACCGGCAACCTCGACGGCCGTACCGGAGCAGAGATCATCGAGATGATGTTCAAGCTTCAGCGCGAGCGCGGCTCGACGCTGATTCTCGTCACGCATGACGAGGCGCTGGCTCAACGCTGCGACCGCATCGTAAAGCTGCGCGACGGTTACATCGAATCGATCGAAGACGGCCCGCACCACGCTGAGGAAGCGCCGGCTGAGGCGGCGGTTGTCGCCGTTGCCGAATGAGACACATCGCCGTCGCATTGCGCCTCGCGCGCCGGGAGTTGAGGCGCGGCCTGTCCGGCTTCCGAATCTTTCTTGCTTGTCTGATCTTGGGCGTCGCTTCCATCGCCGGTGTGGGCTCGCTTTCGGAAGCGCTGCTTCAAGGTCTCTCGCGCCAAGGTCAACATCTCTTGGGCGGCGACGTCGAAGTGCGCCTGACGCAACGCGAACTCGGCAAGAAAGAACGCGAGTGGTTGGCCGCCAACGGCAAAGTCTCGATGGTCGCCGAACTACGCGCCATGGCAATCGCGCAAGGCCACGATGCCCGCGCGCTCGTCGAACTGAAAGCGGTCGACTTCGCCTATCCGCTTTTCGGCGTGGCCGACGTATCGCCGCGCCAGCCGCTGAGCGAACTTTTTGCCAACCGCGAAGGCGTCTTCGGCGCCGCCGTCGACGAACGCTTGCTCGCCAAACTCGGCATCCCCGAAGGCGGCATCGTGAAAATCGGAAGCGCCCTGTTCTCCCTCCGCGCGGTTGTCCGGCAAGAGCCCGACCGTGTCGCCGGCGGGTTCACGCTGGGGCCGCGCGTCCTGATCTCGGAATTTGCGCTGCGCGCCACGGGCCTCGTTCAGCCGGGCAGCTTGATCAACTACAACTATCGTGTCGCGCTCCCGCGAGGCATCGCCTCGCGCGAACGTGTCACGCAGTGGGTGGACAGCTTGAACGCGGCTTTCCCCCAAGCCGGTTGGCAGGTGCGCGACCGCTGGAATGCGGCGCCTGGCGTGCGCCGCTTCATCGAACAGGCCGGCGCCTTCCTGATCCTCGTGGGCTTGACGGCCCTCGTGGTCGGCGGCGTTGGTATCGGCAGCGCCGTGAAGGCCTATCTCGACCGCCGTCGCGATGACATCGCGACGTTGAAATGCGTCGGCGCCAGCGGCCGCTTCATCTTCTTCATGTTTCTGGCCGAAGTGATGGCGCTCGCCGTTATCGGTGTCGCCGTAGGCTTGGTGTTGGGCGCGATGTTGCCGATCATGGCGCAATTCGCGCTTGCGCGGATTCTTCCGTTCGAAGCTGAATTCGGACTCTATTGGACGCCGATCGGCGCCGCCGCCGCGTTCGGTCTTGTCACCGCACTCGCCTTTGCGATCTGGCCGCTCGCGCGCGCAATGGAAACTTCGCCTGCGGTCATGTTCCGCGACCTCGTCGCGCCGACCCGGCGCTTGCCGAGGCCTGCCTATATCGTTGCAACGGTCGCAGCGTTTTCCCTGCTGGCAGCGCTCGCGCTCCTGCTGACCCCGAACTTGCGTTTCGCAGCAGGCTTTGCAGTCGGCGTCGCCGCCGCTTTCTTGCTGCTGCGCGCGACGGCCTGGGGAATGATGTGGCTCGCCAGGCATGTCCCGCGTCCGCGTTTCATGATGGCACGTCTCGCGCTCTCGAACATCTATCGGCCCGGCGCACCCACGCCCGCCGTCATCTTGTCATTGGGCCTGGGGTTGACGCTGCTCGCTGCGATCGCGCTCACCGACGCGAACATTCGCCGCCGCATGCAAGAAGAAATTCCCGCCGAGGCGCCAAGCTTTTTTCTGGTCGATATCCAACCCGATCAAGCCAAACCCCTGGCAGCGCTCGTTAGGGGGGCCAAGGGCGTCACCGAACTCGACATGGTACCGATGGTGCGCGGCCGCATCGTCAAGCTGAAGGACATCCCCGCCGATAAGGCTGTCGTCGCGCGTGAATCGAAATGGGCGCTGAACGGCGACCGCGGCATTACCTACGGAAACCCCGAAGGCGCGCGCAAGCAAGTCGTCGAAGGTCAATGGTGGCCCGAGAACTACAAAGTCGGAAGAGACGGCCCGGCGCTCGTGTCGTTCGCGACGGATTTGGCGAAGGGCCTTGGCCTCAAGGTCGGCGACATGATCACCGTCAACGTCTTGGGACGCGACATTGCGTTGAAGATCGCCAACTTGCGCAACGTCGACTTCTCGAACGCGCGCATGAACTTCATCATGATTGTCTCGCCTGGCGTTCTGGAAACCGCACCGCATTCGCACCTGGCAACGGCGCGCATAAGCATCGACCGCGAAGATGATGTTGAGCGCCTGGTCACGAACAAATTCCCGAACGTGTCCGTCGTGCGCGTGCGTGAAGCGTTGGAGACCGCGAACGACCTGATCCAGCAGTTGGCAGGCGGTATCCGCGCGGCAAGCTTCGTGACGCTGCTGACGGGCTTGCTCGTGCTCGCCGGCGCACTTGCCGCGGGCCACCGCCACCGCCTGTTCGACGCGGTGGTCCTAAAGGTCATGGGTGCGACCAAGGGTCAGGTGATGACGACCTACCTCATCGAATTCGCGGCATTAGGTGCTGGCGCAGGCTTCGTCGCCGCGATCGTGGGCACGACCGCCGCCTGGGCTGTCGCCAGGTTTCTGATGGAATCGACCTTCGCCCCCTCGATGTCGACCTTGATTGCCGTTGTTCTCGGCGGCGCCGTCGCCGCGATGGCCCTCGGCATCGCAGCAACCTGGACCGCCCTTTCGACCCCGGCCGCGCGGACGCTGCGCACCGCATAGCCTCATCTCCCCGGGCGTTACGCCAAATTGCGCCCAAACGCCGTCGTTTATTCTTATTTTTGAAGGGCTTGCCTGCCAATTCCCCTTGAAATCGGGACCGAACGCGTCGATATGCGCAGGAGTGTCTGCGTTCGGCCCATTCGGCCGAACCTGTGGAGGAAACAAATGTCGGAATACGAGAACGTCAACTATAGCGGTCGCGCCGTACCAACCGCCGACGCGCAATCGTTCGATCAGGGTCTGCGCACCTACATGATCGGCGTCTATCAGTTCATGGCGCTCGGCGTGGCGTTGACGGGCGCGATTGCGCTCGTGCTGTCGATGCAGCCGGCACTCATGGAAGCGATTTGGACGACACCGTTGCGGTGGGTCGCAGTTTTCGCGCCGGTTCCGGTGGCGCTCTATACGCAAATTCGTATCAACAAGTTGAGCCCTGGAACCGCGCAAGCTTTGTTCTGGCTCTATGCAGCACTCGTCGGCGTGTCGTTCTCGATTCTGTTCGCCGTCTATACTGACGCGAGCATCGCGCGGGTATTCTTGATCACCGCTGTCGCCTTCGGTGCGCTCAGCCTCTACGGCTACACCACGAAGCGAAACCTCTCTGGGTTGGGCCAGTTCCTCTTCATTGGCATGGTTGGCATCTTCATCGCGGCCGTAGTCAACATATTCCTAGCCTCATCGGCGCTCAATTTCGCCGTCAGTGCCATCGGCGTGCTCGTATTCGCGGGCTTCACCGCCTACGACACGCAGCAGATCAAGGCGATGTATTACCAAGCTGCCGACGAAACGACCGCGGCACGCTATTCGGTTCTGGGCGCGCTTTGGCTCTACATCTCGTTCGTCGCCATGTTCCAGTTCCTGCTGTCGCTCATCGGCGACCGCGATTAGGATCGATCGGATCGAAGTGTTGAGGCCTCGGCTCTGCAGAGTGCCGGGGCCTTTCTCTTGGCGTTACGGATCGACGAGCTGAACCCGCTTAGGCTCCAAAACGCGCAACACGTTCGTCAGGTCGTGGCCGCGCTTGAGAACCTGGCCCGCCGCGCCGACCACCGCGTAAAGCCCCTGCTTGTGCCGAAGCTTCGGCCGTTTCTCGATGCGAAAGAGAGGCATCTCTGACGTCCGCCGGAACACGGCGAAGATCGCGAAGTCCTTACCCGCGCCGATCGCATAGTCGCGCCATTCGCCCGCCGCCACGTTGCGGCCATAGACGCTCAAAATTGTGCCGAGTTCGCGCCGGTCGAACATCACTTGTTCGCCGCGCTCCCGCGCATGCGCGGAAGTCTCGCCCGTCTCCTGGCTCCGTGGCGCGGGGCGCTCGCCACGGAACAACTCTATGGGTTCATCGACCATCCAGGTCGAAAGTCTTCACCCGATAGCCGCGTTTGGCAAGCCGGTTTCAGCGTTTACGGCACATGAAAATCCCGTCGGCAAACGGCAACATTGCCGTATCGATACGGCCGTCACCCTTGATTTTCGCGTTAAGCGCTTTGAGCGCCACCGTGTCGGGCGACGTGTCGGAAGGATCGATGATCCGCCCGAACCACAACACATTGTCGATCGCAATCAATCCACCGGGCCGCACGAGCTTCAGCATCATCTCGTAATACGCATCGTAGCTTGGTTTATCCGCATCGATGAACGCAAAGTCGTAGCGGCCTGCACCACCCTCTTTCAGCAATCGCTCCATCGTTTGGATCGCCGGCGCAACATGCCCGGTGATCTTCTGCGCCAGCCCCGCGTCTTTCCAATATCCGCGCGCGACCGTCATGTACTCGTCGCTGATGTCGAGCGCATCGACATGGCCATCGTCCGGCATCGCAAGCGCAACGGAAAGCGCGCTGTATCCCGTAAACGTGCCAACTTCGATGTAGCGTTTCGCATTCATCAGTCGCGCGATCATGCCCATGAACGCACCCTGCTCCGGCGCGATCTGCATAATCGAACGCGGCCCCATCTTGGCCGTTTCATCGCGGCACTTGCGCTGGATCGGATGTTCGCGAACGCCGGTATCGATCACGTACTCAAGCAGCGCGTCGGTAATCGGAAGGCCTTTGGCCATGGGTCTTGTCCTCATATGTGGGCGCCTAGATGCACTGGCATTGGACCCGCCCGCAACCCCGCGCTATGTGTCGTGTCAGTCATGCGTAGCAACGCCCTCACCGCCTATCCGAAGAACCGTCCGGTCGACGCCGCCTGGGGTGCTGCGCGCGACATTGGAAGCTTCGTCTCCTGCACCATCCGCCCACCCTGCGCGCCGCCCATCGAAAACGTGCCGAAGGGCGACGGCCACGCCGTCCTCGTCATCCCGGGATTCCTGACCGGCGACTGGGCGACGAAGGGCTTGATCAAATGGTTGAACGCGATCGGCTACGCCGCGAGCGGCTGGGGCTCAGGGCTAAACTTGGGGCCAACGTCGTCTGCGCTTGAGCGCTGCGAAACGCTGCTCGACGAAGCCTGCGAACGCTCAGGCAAAAAAGTGACGTTGATCGGCCGCAGCCTCGGCGGTCTCTTCGTCCGCGAACTTGCAAAGGACGAGCCCGACAAAGTTGTGCGCGTCATCACACTGGGTACGCCGGTTAGATTCCCGGTCGCAACCCCGCTCTCGCCGGTTGCCGAAATGCTGGCCGGCAACTTCGATCCCGAGTTCGTGAAGCGCCGCCCTGATCTGCTGCGCAACCCGCCGCAGCCCACAACGGCGTTCTATTCCCGCAAAGACGGCATCGTGCCGTGGCGCGCTTGCTTGATCGAAGAAGGCCCCATCGCCGAAAACGTGGAGGTCGACAGTCCCCACACGATCATGGGCTCGAACCCGCAAGCGATGCGGATAATCGCCGAGCGCCTGGCAAGCTGACGAACCGTTCATGTCCGCCTCGCCGCGTCGTGAATCGGGGCCATAGTGCCGCCTTATTTCGAACATCGACGCGCCGCCTTCGGGGCCCATCTTCCTATTCAACGGTTGGCTCGATGGTACGGCGAAGGCCTCGGACCATCAGCCCCCAGCCCCCTCGCGGCTTTATCCAAACCTCGAGCCAACCGCCTCTAGCTCCCCATTTGGATGTGTGAAAAACTCCTCGCTCAAAACGAGGGATTTTTTTCATGCGTCTCCAAGGCAAAGCCGCCGTCGTCACCGGCGCGGGCTCCGGCATCGGGAAAGCCACCGCCGAATTGTTCGCCAAAGAAGGCGCAAAAGTCCTGACCGTCGACCTGCCCGGCAAGGGCACGGGTCTTGAGATCGACATCGCAGCCGACGGCGCGCCGAAGAAAATCATCGAAACCGCGGTCAAGCAGTTCGGCCGTCTCGACATCGTGATGAACAATGCCGGCATTGGCTCCAACCAACTCGCCGAGGAGGTGAAGCGCGAAGCCTGGGACCGCGTGCTCGCGGTCAATCTGACCGCGCCGTTCCTGATTTGCCAGGCCGCGATCCCCCACCTGCGCGACAGCGGCGCGGGCCGGATCATCAACGTGGCGTCCGTCATGGCGGAGGGCACGGATTACGGCCTCTCGGCCTACTGCGCCTCCAAGGCGGGTGTCGCCGGCTTCACGCGGACGCTCGCGCTCGAACTCGGCAAATTCAAGATTACGGCGAACTACCTGCTGCCCGGCGCCATCCGCACCGGCATGACGAGCGCGCTCTGGGATGCGCGGCCAGATGTCGCCGACATCTGGGCCAAGAAGTCGGCGCTACGCCGTCTAGGGCAGCCTGAAGACCTCGCGAAGGCAGCCCTCTTCCTCGCTTCCGACGACGGCGCGTTCGTCACCGGTCACGGCCTCAACGTCGACGGCGGCCTGATGCTGCGCGTCTAACAAACAGAACACTTGCGGTTGCAGGGCGTTTCCGCGTATTGGCAAGCCCGCAATTGAGCCATTTTTTCTCCCATGATTGAAATCGAAGGCTTGGTCCGTCGCTTCGGCGAGTTGACCGCTGTTGGTGGCATATCGCTCAAGGTCGCCAAGGGCGAAGTGTTGGGGTTCCTGGGGCCAAACGGCGCCGGCAAGTCGACCACGATGAAAATGATCACGGGCTTCATCGCGCCAAGCGAAGGCCGGATCACCGTGTGCGGTCACGATGTGGTCGAGCAACCGTTCGAAGCCCAAAGCGCGATCGGTTATCTGCCCGAAGGCGCGCCCGCCTACCCCGACATGACGCCGGTCGAATTCCTGAGCTTCATCGCCCAAGTGCGGGGCTTGAAGGACGACGCCGCGAAGAAAGCAATCGATACAGCCGTCGTCCGCACCGGCCTGCAGTCGGTTCTGGAGCAGCGCATCGAGACATTGTCGAAGGGCTTCAAACGCCGCGTGGGCCTTGCGCAAGCGATCCTGCACAATCCGCCTGTGCTGATCATGGACGAACCGACCGACGGTCTCGACCCGAACCAGAAGCAAGCGGTACGCAGCCTCATCAAGTCCATGAGCGCGGAAAAGGCGATCATCATCTCGACCCATATCTTGGAAGAGGTCGACGCCGTCTGCACGCGCGCGATTATCATCGACAAAGGCAAAATCGTCGCCGACGGCACGCCGGCCGAGTTGCTCGCGAAATCGCCTACACGACGCCTCGACGACGTCTTCCGCGCGCTGACCACACCCGACGCCGAAATCAATGCGGAGGGCCGCGCGTGAGCTTCTGGAACGCAACCTCAGCCGTCTTCTGGCGCGAATTCTTCGGCTATTTCGCGACCCCGCTCGCCTACGTCTTCATCGTGATCTTCCTGCTCGCGATGGGCTCGTTCACGTTCTACTTCGGTCAGTTCTTCAACACCGGTCGCGCCGAACTCGACGTCTTCTTCGGCTTCCATCCGTGGCTCTACCTGTTCCTGATCCCGGCCCTTTCGATGCGCCTTTGGGCTGAGGAGCAGAAATCGGGCACGATCGAACTCCTGCTCACCTTGCCCATTCCCGTCAGTGCTGCGGTCGTCGGGAAATTCCTGGCGGCCTGGGTATTCGCGGGCATCGCACTTCTCCTCACGTTCCCCATCTGGTTGACGGTCAACTACTTGGGGGTGCCGGATAACGGCGTGATCTTCGCGAGTTATCTCGGCAGTTGGCTGATGGCCGGCGGCTACCTCGCGATCGGTTCGTGCATCTCGGCGCTCACGAACAACCAAGTGATCGCGTTCGTCGTGACCGTGGTCGCCTGCTTCCTGATCACGATCTCCGGCCACGACATCGTGCTCGACTTCTTCCAAGGCTGGGCGCCCACCGCGATCGTGAACGCGATCTCCTCGTTCAGCTTCTTGACCCACTTCGCCGCGATCATGGAAGGCGTGATCGACTTCCGCGACCTGGTCTTCTTCGGTGCGTTGATCGCGCTGTTCCTATTTATCAACGTGGTCGTCATCGACCTAAAGCGGGCAGGGTGAGAACCATGCGCTGGACCAGATCGACCATTGCCGCCGTGCCATCGCTCTCAGCGTCGTGCTGTTCTTCGCGGTCAACATTTTCTCCGACGCGTGGTTTTCTTCCGCGCGGCTCGACCTGACACAGGCCGGCCTTTACACGGTGAGCGAAGGCACAAAGAACACGCTACGCTCGGCACCCGAGCCAGTGACCATCCGCTTCTTCTTTTCCGAAAAACTCTCGGTAAAATACGCGGCCATCCGCGCCTATGGCGCGCGCGTGCGCGATCTTCTGCGTCAGTACGAAAGCATCTCGAACGGCAAGCTGAAGCTCGAAATCATCGACCCGGAGCCCCTGACCGAACAGGAAGACCTAGCCGTCGCCCAAGGCGTGACCGGCGCGCCGACCCCGGCGGGTGAGAAAATCTACTTCGGCCTCGTCGGCACCAATCAGGTCAGCGGTCGCGAAGTCATCCCGTTCTTCCTAGAAGATCGCGAAAAATACCTCGAGTTCGACATTACGAACCTGATCTACAAACTGATCCGCGAGAAGAAACCGACGATTGGCGTGGTTTCGAACCTGCCGTTCGACACCGGCGCCGGCGGAATGGCAGCGGCCATGCAAGGCCGCTCGCGCTCGTTCATGATCTACGAGCAGATCCGTGAATCGTTCGATGTGCAGTTCTTGGAGCAGGACTTCGACCGCATCCCGGACAACATCGACGTCGTGATGATCGCTCACCCGAAGCCGTTGAACGACAAGACGCAGTACGCCATCGACCAGTTCATCATGCGTGGCGGCCGGGCGCTCGTCTTCCTCGACCCATGGTCCGAGATCGCACAGCAGAGCGCAGATCCGAGCGGCGCCCCGCTCGAAGGTTCGACGGAAAGTTCCACCAACAGCATGGACAAGCTGATGCACAGTTGGGGCGTCTCGATCGACCCCGCTCACATCATCGGCGTGCGCGACCGGGCGCAACGCGTCTCCTTCGGCGGCGATGTGGCGGACTACGTCGCGTGGGCCGCCTTCACCGCGCTCGACATGGACCGCAAAGATCTCGTCACGGGCGAACTTACCGACGTCAACCTCGGCACGTTCGGCGCGATTACGCATGCGAAGAACGCGACGACAACGATGACGTCGCTTATCCAGACAACAGACGACACCATGGAGATCGAGTTGTCGAAAGTGAAGGGCAGTCCGAACCCTGACGAACTTCTCCGCGACTTCGCGAAATCGGGCGTTCACTACACCATCGCCGCTCGTATCCAAGGCCCGATCAAGTCTGCGTTTATCGTGCCGCCGCAGCCGACGATGCCCACAGACGGTTCGCTTGCGAAACCGCTGCCGGCACAGCTGAAGGAAACGAAGGGTTCTGCGAACATCATCCTCGTCGCCGATTCCGACATATTCAACGACAGCTTCTGGGTGCAAACGCAGGAGCTGGAAGGTCAGCGGGTTGCCGTCCCTGTCGCCGACAACCACGTCTTTGTTCTGAACGCGATCGAAAACCTCACCGGCTCAAGCGACTTGATCTCGCTGCGCTCGCGCGGCACGTCGAACCGCCCGTTCACCGTCGTCAACAACATCCGCCGGCGCGCCGAAGCCCAATTCCTGCGCGAAGAACAAGCGCTGCAGCAAAAACTGACGGCGACCCAAACCCGCCTCGCCGAACTCGAGGGCCGCCGCGCTGCCGCGGGCAAGCCCGGCGGTGCGCGTCCGAACGAAGTGCTGACACCGGAACAAGAAGCCGAAATCGAAAAATTCCGGACCGAACTTGCCGACACGCGTAGCGCGCTTCGCGACGTACAGCACAAATTACGTCGCGACATCGACCGTTTGGGCACGTGGCTTGCCGCGATCAACACCTTGCTTGTGCCGTTGATGGTCGCGGGTTCCGCAATCGTGCTCGCGTTCCTGCGGCGTCGCAACAAAACCAAACCGAGCGGAGCCGCGTCATGACCGACACCGCGATGAAGCCGTTGATTCCCGTTCTGAAGCGCCGCGTGCGAGCGCTGACGTATCTTGCCGGCGTAACGGGGTTCGCCGTTCTCCTGGCCGCAATCGCACTCATCCAACGCGGTTCGAGCAGTGAACCTGCCTTCAAGCCTGTGCGCATGTTCGCAAACTTGGAAAAGCAAACTGACGACGTTGCTGCGATCCAGGTCGAAACCAAAGGCTCCTCATTCAACGTCGTGCGCGACGGCCAAGGTCACTGGAACCTGCCCGACCGGGCGAACTATCCCGCCGACTTCAGCGTTGTGCGCAAGACGATTCTAGGCCTCGCCGAACTCGACCTCGTCGCAGCGAAGACGAGCCGCGCCGACTGGCAGGAGAAGTTGGGCCTTGGCCTTCCGAAATCGGGCGGGACCGGCACACTGATTACGCTGAAAGACAGCAAGGGCGAAGTTTTGGCCACCCTCATCGCCGGTGCTAGCGCCGAAGGCGAATCCGCGGGCGGCCGTCAGGCGATCTACGTCCGCCGCCCGAACGAGCCGCAAACCTACGTCGCACGCGGCAATTTTGCCGCGACGACCGACGAAACCCAGTGGCTCGACAAAGGCTTTGTCGAACTCGCCCGCGATCGCGTCAAGACGGTGGCGATGAAGCCGTTCAAGGGCCGCGCGTATACGGTCACGCGCGACAAGCCTGAGGACGCGAACTTCCGCATCGTGGAAGCGATTCCGGCGGGCCGCCAGCTGCGCAGCGAAACCGAACCGAACGGCATCGGCAACGCGCTCCTGGGAATTTCGTTCGACGACGTCAAGCCGGTATCGCAGGTCGAGTTCGCGAACCCGGCATCCTTCAGTGCCGCAACGTTCGACGGGCTCAACGTCGCCTTCAAGATTGTCGAAAAAGATCACGATTACTGGATTACGATCGAAGCGACAGCGAATCCGACAGTTCAATTGCCTCCGGCCAAGCCCGGCGCGACACAATTGAAACCGGACGTTCCTAAGGAAGCGAAAGAGATCAACGCCCTGGTTAGCGGCTGGGCCTATAAGATCCCGCGCTACAAGGGCACGCTGATGACGGCGCCGATGGAAGACTTGCTGCGCCCGATCGGCGGTTGATTATTTTGCCGAAAGCTTGAGCTGCGCGGCGCCGAGTACGGGGCCGGGATTGCCCGTTTGCACCCAAACCGCCACACCGTCAGTGGCTTCGCCTGGCGTGCCATGCGCGGGCAACTCAAGCGTCACAGGCTCGCCAGACCATTTGCCCACGGCCGCGAAGTCGCGCACCACGTTCGTATAGGTGACCGTCTTGCCGTTGTTCTCGCCGCTCGCGATGTTCACCGTGCGCGAAGACACCGTATGTGCAAGCCACACCGTTGCCGGAGCTTTCACGTTGCTCATGGCGGCGATCCGCACCTGCACCGTGTCGCCGGTCTGGGACAATGCGATCACCGCACGCTTTGCCGCCACCTCGCTGAGCCGGCGTGCGATCGCTTCAGTCACATCCTGGCGCTGGTTGCCTGGCATATCCTGCACGCCATCGACGACGATTTGCGGCGTGTAAACGCGATGCGATGGCAGCACCTTTTCGTACGCCTGCTGACGCAGCGTGTTCTCGTGCCGGGCCAGCGTGTCGCGCCAGCCGATATAGTCCCAATAGTCGACGCTGAACGACAACGCCACGACATCGTCGCGCTTTTTTATGTCTGCCAGAATCTTGTCTGCAGGCGGACACGACGAACACCCCTGGCTCGTGAACAACTCGACCAGGACGGGTTGCTTCTGCGTTTCGCCGGCCATTGCGCTCTGCCAGAAAAGCAGCACGCCGAGTGCGGCAAGGCACCCGGCGCGAAGGTGTTTCGGGGAAGCTAAAGTCTTCATTGTGTTCGAATCCTAGTCCCCGCCCGCCCTCAATGCCTAGTCACGAACCGGTGTTCTTGAGCCCATGGTTTATGCCGCTTTCGCGAGCCCGCGAAGCACGTAGTGCAGAATTCCGCCGTTCCGGAAGTACTCGATCTCGTCCAGCGTATCGATCCGCAGGATGACCGGCACATCTTCGCCACGCCCGTCTGTGCGTGTGATGCGAAGGTTCAACATTTGCCGCGGCTTGAGGCCCTGCTCCAATCCGGGAATATCGACCATCTCCGCTCCGGTCAGCCCGAGGGTTCGCCACGACTTGCCTTCTTGGAGCTGCAACGGCAGCACGCCCATACCGACCAGGTTCGAACGGTGGATGCGCTCGAAGCTCTCGACGATCACAGCGCGCACGCCAAGCAACCGCGTGCCCTTCGCCGCCCAATCGCGCGATGAGCCGGTGCCGTACTCCTTGCCGCCGAAAATGACGAGCGGAACGCCTTCGCGCTGATAGCGCATGGCGGCGTCATAGATCGTCATCTGCTCGCCCGAAGGCTGATGCTTCGTCACACCGCCCTCGACGCCGGGCACCATCTGGTTCTTGATGCGGATATTCGCGAACGTGCCGCGCATCATGACTTGATGGTTGCCGCGTCGCGCACCGTAGGAGTTAAAGTCCGTCTGCCGGACCTGGCGTTCCTGCAAGAATTCGCCGGCAGGGCTCGACATCTTGATGTCGCCGGCCGGGCTGATGTGATCGGTCGTAATCGAATCCCCGAAGAGGCCCAGAATGCGCGCGCCCTTCACGTCGGTGATTGGCAAGGGCTCTTGTGTGATGCCCTCGAAATACGGCGGCTGCTGTACATAAGTGGAGCCGATGTCCCACGGATAGGTCAGCGACTTCTTCACGCCGATCTTCTTCCACGCCGGTCCGCCGTCGAACACGTTGGCATAGCGTTCGCGGAAGAGCTTAGTCGTTACCGCCTTGCGCACAGTCGCCGCCACATCTTTCGCGGTCGGCCAGATGTCTTTCAGGTAAACGGGGTTGCCCTTCTTGTCGTGCCCGATCGGATCGGTGGTCACATTGATCGTCATCGAACCGGCCAGCGCATACGCCACGACGAGCGGCGGTGAAGCCAAGTAATTGGCTCGCGTCAACGGGTTCACGCGACCTTCGAAGTTTCGATTTCCCGAAAGCACGGCCGCAGCCACCAGGTCGCCCTTCGTCACCGCTTCCGTCACATTGTCGGGCAGCGGACCGGAATTGCCGATGCACGTCGTGCAGCCGAAGCCCACGACGTTGAACCCAAGTTTATCCAAGTCCTTCTGCAAACCGGCTTTCGCAAGATATTCGCCAACGACCTGGCTTCCCGGTGCAAGCGACGTCTTGACCCAAGGTTTGACCTTGAGCCCCTTCTTCAGCGCATTCCGCGCTACCAACCCGGCAGCCACCATCACAAAGGGGTTCGAGGTGTTCGTGCACGACGTGATGGCCGCGATCACCACCGCACCATGCCCCAGCCTCTGGTCGGTACCCGGCAATTCGACAGTGTCGTTCTCTTTGCCAGCCTTGCCGAACGTCTTCGCAAGCGACTCGGCAAACCCTAGCGCCGCGGCCTTCAGCGGCACGCGATCCTGCGGTCGAGCCGGACCGGCGAGGCTTGGCTCCACGTCGGCAAGGTCAAGGTGCAACGTGTCGGTGAATTCCGGATCGGCGTCCTTGGGTCCGCGCCACATGCCCTGCGCCTTGGCGTAGGCCGCGACTAGGTCGACGCGCGCTTTGGCCCGCCCCGTCGCCTTCAAATAACGAACGGTCTCCTCGTCGACCGGGAAGAAACCGCAGGTGGCACCGTATTCCGGCGCCATGTTCGCAATCGTGGCGCGGTCTTCGAGCGGCAGATCGTTCAATCCCGGCCCATAGAATTCGACGAACTTGTTGACCACGCCTTTCTTGCGCAGCATTTGAGTGACCGTCAGCACCAAGTCCGTCGCCGTCACACCTTCCGACACCTTGCCGGTCAGTTTGAAGCCAACGACCTCCGGGATCAGCATCGACTGCGGCTGACCCAGCATCGCAGCTTCGGCCTCGATCCCGCCGACGCCCCAGCCCAGCACCGCAAGACCGTTCACCATCACCGTGTGACTGTCGGTGCCGACCAGCGTATCGGGGTAGGCGACCTCGATGGCCTTCTTGCCGTCCTTGGCCTTCGCAGTCCAAACCGTCTGCGCCAAATACTCCAGGTTCACTTGGTGGCAAATGCCGGTGCCAGGCGGCACGACGCGAAAATTGTCGAACGCCGACTGACCCCAGCGCAGGAACGAATAGCGCTCGCCGTTGCGTTCGAACTCGCGGGTAACGTTCTTCTTGAATGAATCCTTCGTGCCGAAATAGTCGACCATCACCGAATGATCAATCACGAGGTCGACCGGCGCCAACGGGTTGATCTTCTCAGGATCGCCGCCCAACGTCTTCATCGCATCGCGCATCGCCGCCAAATCGACAACGGCGGGAACGCCCGTAAAATCCTGCATCAACACGCGTGCCGGACGGAACGCGATTTCGCGATCCGAAGTCTTCGTACTCAGCCACGTCGAGAACGCCTGAATATCTTCCTTCGTAACGCTGCGCCCGTCTTCATACCGCAGCAAATTCTCTAGCAGCACCTTCATCGAATACGGCAGCTTCGAAATGCCGGTCAGGCCATTCTTCTCAGCCGCCTTCAGGCTGTAGTACGTGTAAGTCTTAGCTCCGACTTTGAGCGTCTTCTTGGACTTGAAACTGTCGTGGGCGGTCACGGGCGAAGAGCTCCTGAAAGGCTGTCGCGAAGGATGGGGAAGGTCGATTGGCGTGGAAATTAATAGCTTTTTCTTGAAGCCGCTACCG
>JANNEL010000291.1:0-1974 GCA_031378595.1 Alphaproteobacteria bacterium | reverse complement strand
AAAATATCGTGTCGCCGGAACCAACACCGGCGGCACCACCTACGAAGGCACCGCGACGATCGAGGACCGCGACGGCGAATGCTTGATACGCTGGTCGCAGCCAAGCGAGGCCGAAGGCACGGGCACCTACGCGAACGGCCGCCTCAAAGTCCACTATCGCCCCCTCGCCGGCGGCGAAGGCGGCAAAGCCACCTACACCCGCCAGCACGACGGCACCTTGCGCGGCACCTGGTCCCTCAACGGCGAAGGCGGCGGCGGAACGGAAACGCTGACGCCGTATTAGCGATCGCCACTTCGAACGCCGAGATCCTCGTCATTGACCCAATGCTTCAAGCCAAGACCCAAGGCAGCCTGGGACCGCGGGCGTCCTCGCCCGCTCTTCCTTTCTATGTCCTCGAAACGATCAAAACGGATTGCCCTGATACTTCAGTTCGTATGTCTTGCCCTTCCGCTCAAACGTCCAGCCGTTGTCGGACTCCGTCGGCCCTAGAAATCCGTTGTAGATGATGTCATTGCGCTCCAAACCCGTCGTGCTGAACGCGGCCTTCGGCAGGTCGTCGCCGAACGGCCCGTTGAAGATCAAGAACGCATGCGGCACCTGCTTACCCTTCAAGGCAAGAATGATCGCAATGTCCTTGCGACCGTCTTTGTTGAAGTCGCGCATCTCGAGATAGGGATAGTCGGCGCGTTCGATGCCCGCTTGCGGATCGGGACACACTGGTGGCGGCACAACGCGGCACCGGCAATAGTCGTACACCACGAACTCGTACTGCGAATTGGCGGCCATCCACCGCATGATCGCCAGGCGCGCCGTCATGTCGAGTTCGCCCAACGGATCGGCGGTGAGCACCTCAAACGCATCCTCGTCGGGCTTCGCCGTCTCCGCCGACAACACCGCATCGGGCGGCGTGATTTCAACCGGCGCGGCCGTCGCCGGTGCGCGCTGCGCATACATCGTCAGCGGCACCGGCCAATAGAACACGGTGACGCCGACCCCCACCGCAAACCCCAGCGCAAGAAGCCCCGCTGCCTTCCACATGTCTTCCCCCGGCACGACCGACGCGCCAAAGCTGCACGAGAACTCCGGCGACTTTGCGGCGACGTTCCCGGGTGGGGGCCGCAGCTCCCGATCGGACCCAGATATGGTATGGTATTCTCCACCTGATTTGCTTGGGAGCTCTGAACCGCCCATGCGCACAGCAAAAATCCTGGCCGCCGCTGCATTCGCCGCGGCCTTCTCGGCCTCCGCAGCGCCGCCCGGCAAAGTGACGTTCACAAAACCGCTCTTGGCGTGGCCGCCCGCGTTCGCGAATACGCAAGTCTGGCCGGACGCACGCTTCACGCGCCCGTTCGTGCTGGAGGCATCGCCGGATGTCCAAGCCCCACCCGAGGCGGAAGCGCCGCCCGAACAGCTATGGCCAAACCGCGAGCCCGACTCCGAGGAATGGCACTGCCTCGTGCCGCTGAAAGACGCCGAGCCCCCGCCCGACGTCGAAGCCCCCAAACCCAACCACTGCCAAACCCCATCGATCGAGCCGGACAAGCTCTTGCACCTGCTCTAGCGCAGCGCAGCCCGGCACCGCGGGCGTCCCGCCCGCTCTTGTGGCGGTCGAGATCATCACGTGTCCCCGGAATTTGTGCGCTCTTGGTGGCGGTTGAGATTGTCGTGTGTCCCCGGAAATCCCGCGGCAGTTGAATGTCTGGGCAACACCGCAACCGCATTCACGTGATGTCCGTTGCAATTGCACCAGGCGACTTTGTGAGCCTTGCAAAGATCACTCCAGTGCCAATTCATCTCAGACGATCAGGCGAAAGTGTAACTTCGCCACTTAGGAGAAATATGCTTCGTGGTCTTTCAGTCGCTTGAGCAAATTGTCCAACTGTTTGCGTTCGTTGCATGCTCTACATCGTTATGCCAATAAAGTGCGGGTTTTTCAGTTGGGGGTGACATGAGCGATCCAAATTTCGGCGAAC
>JANNEL010000280.1:0-2728 GCA_031378595.1 Alphaproteobacteria bacterium | reverse complement strand
GATGACATGAGCGCGTGACCCTGGGTGGCCGGCTCAAGGCCGGCCATGACGATGTAAGAGAATTATGCCGCCGCCGCTTTGCCAGGCACGTAGGCCAAACACGGCGCCAGCCAGCGTTCGGCCTCGGCCAGCGTCATGCCCTTGCGCTTCGCATAGTCCTCGACCTGATCGCGATCTATCCGGCCGACGCCGAAATAGACCGCGTCGGGGTGAGAGAAATAGAGCCCGCTCACCGAAGAGCCCGGCATCATCGCAAAGCTCTCCGTCAGCTCCATGCCCGCGTTCGCGCCGGCGTCGAGCACCTTGAAGAGCGTCCCCTTCTCCGTGTGATCGGGCTGCGCCGGATAACCGGGCGCTGGACGAATGCCGCGATACTTCTCACCGATCAGACCTTCGTTGCTCAAGTTTTCGCCGCGCGCGTAACCCCAAAGCTCGCGCCGCACGCGCTCATGCGTGTACTCGGCGAGCGCCTCCGCCAACCGGTCGCCCAGCGCCTTGAACAGAATGCCGTCGTAGTCGTCGTTCGCCTGCTTGAAGACACGGCTGCGCTCGATCTCGCCGTGCCCCGCGGTGACCGCGAAGGCACCCAGGTAATCGCCGACGCCGCTCTCCTTCGGCGCAACGAAATCGGCGAGCGCCAAGTTCGGCCGCCCGTCGTCGCGCCGCATCTGCTGGCGCAGCGTATGAAACGTCGCGAGCACCTTCGCGCGCTCGGGATCCGCATAGAGTTCGATATCGTCAAAGCCGACCGTGTTCGCCGGCCAAAACCCAACCGCCGCGCGTGCCTGCAACCAACCGCCATCGATGATCCGCGAGAGCATCTTCTGCGCGTCGGCAAAGAGCGCCTTCGCCGTCGGCCCAACCTTGTCGTCGTCGAGGATCATCGGATAGGGACCGACAAGCTCCCACGTGCGGAAGAACGGCGTCCAATCGATGTACTTGGCGACAGCGCGAAGATCGATCTTGTCGAACGCGCGCACGCCGAAGAACCGCGGCACCGGCGGCGCATAGGCCTTCCAGTCCACCTTCATCCGGTTCGCCCGCGCCTCGGCGATCGGCAACCGCCGCTCCGGCGACTTGCCGCGCGAATACGAGGCCGCAATCTTCGCATACTCGACGCGCGTCGCATCGACGAACGCACCGCGATGCTCCTTCGAGAGCAAGTTCGACGCCACGCCCACAGCACGGCTGGCATCGGTCACGTAAACCGTGGCGCCCCGCTTGTAGTTCGGCTCGATCTTGACCGCCGTGTGCACCTTCGACGTCGTGGCACCGCCGATCAGCAGCGGGATGTCGAAGCCCTCGCGCTCAAGCTCGGCCGCCACATGGCACATCTCGTCCAGCGACGGCGTGATGAGACCTGAGAGCCCGATGATGTCGGCCTTCTCCGCCCGTGCCGCTTCGATGATCCGCGCCGCCGACACCATGACGCCCAGATCCACCACTTCGTAGTTGTTGCACTGAAGCACGACGCCCACGATGTTCTTGCCGATATCGTGCACGTCGCCCTTAACGGTCGCCATCACGATCTTGCCCTTGGCCTCGCGCGCCGTGCCGGCCGCGTCCTTCTCCGCGTCCATGAACGGCAAGAGATAACCGACCGCCTTCTTCATCACCCGCGCCGACTTCACGACCTGCGGCAGGAACATCTTGCCCGCACCAAAGAGATCGCCGACCACGTTCATGCCCGCCATCAGCGGACCCTCGATCACGTCCAGCGGCCGCTTGGCCTTTGCCCGCGCCTCTTCCGTGTCGGCGACGACGAACTCGTCGATGCCGTGCACCAGCCCGTGCTTCAGCCGCTCCTCGACGCTCGTCTCGCGCCAGGCCAGCGTCTCTTCGACCTTCGCCTCGCCGCTGTTCTTGTAGCGCGACGCAAGCCCAAGCAGCCGCTCCGTCGCATCCTCGCGCCGGTTGAGCAGCACGTCTTCGACGCCGTCGCGCAATTCGCCCGGCATGTCCTCATAGACGGTGAGCTGACCCGCGTTGACGATCCCCATGCTCATGCCGGCCTTGATCGCATGATAGAGGAACGCCGAATGCATCGCCTCGCGCACCGGCTCGTTGCCGCGGAATGCGAACGAGATGTTCGACACCCCACCCGACACATGCGCGTACGGCAGCTCCTTGCGGACGCGCCCCGCCGCTTCGATGAACGCGTTCGCGTAGTCGTTGTGCTCGTCGATGCCGGTCGCCACCGCAAAGACGTTCGGGTCGAAGATGATGTCTTCCGGCGCAAACCCGACCTTGTTCACCAGCACATCGTAGGAGCGCTTGCAGATCTCGAACTTGCGGGCCGCCGTATCGGCCTGGCCCTTCTCGTCGAACGCCATCACGACGACGGCCGCGCCATAGCGCTTGCACTTCTCCGCATGCGCGATGAACGCCGCCTCGCCTTCCTTCAGCGAGATCGAGTTCACGACCGGCTTGCCCTGCACGCATTTCAAGCCCGCCTCGATCACCGACCATTTCGACGAGTCGATCATCACCGGCACGCGCGCGATCTCGGGCTCGGCCGCGATGAGATTGAGAAAGCGCACCATCGCCTTCTCGCTGTCGAGCAGACCTTCGTCCATGTTGACGTCGATGATCTGCGCGCCGCTCTCGACCTGGCCCTGCGCGATATCCAACGCCTCGTCGTACTTGCCGTCGGTGATCAGCTTACGGAACTTGGCGGACCCGGTGACGTTCGTGCGCTCGCCCACGTTGACGAAATTCGTCTCCTTCG
>JANNEL010000266.1:0-4686 GCA_031378595.1 Alphaproteobacteria bacterium | reverse complement strand
AACCTCAAGCGCTGTGACGGC
Source organism: Alphaproteobacteria bacterium (assembly GCA_031378595.1). Lineage (GTDB taxonomy): Bacteria > Pseudomonadota > Alphaproteobacteria > Micropepsales > Micropepsaceae > SZUA-430. Next base: position 4,665 of record JANNEL010000266.1, on the reverse strand, counting down.
GACGCCCGCAAGCAGCGGCGCGATCGAAAGAACGGAAAGAACGCCGCCCGCGCCCAGCATCGTGATGACGAAGCCCGCGAACACTTTCAGCATCGTGTGACCGGCGAGCATGTTCGCGGCAAGTCGAACCGAAAGGCTGATCGGGCGCGACAGGAACGAAATGACCTCGATCGGCACGAGTAGCGGCATGATCCACGCCGGCGCGCCGGCGGGCACGAACAGGCTGAAGAAATGCAGCCCGTGCGTCCAGAAACCGACGACCAGCACAGTCGCGAACACCATCAGCGCCATCGCGAACGTGACGATGATGTGGCTCGTCACCGTGAACGAGTAGGGGATCAACCCCAAGAAATTCGTGAAAAATATGAAGATGAAGAGCGAGAAGATGAAAGGGAAGAACTTCTTTCCCGATTCGCCCATCACGTTGCCGACGGTCTGACGCTCGATGAAGTCGTACATCAACTCGACGACGGACTGCGTGCGCCCAGGCACGATACCGTCGCGCTTCACGCCGAGCGTTAGCAGCGCCGACCCGGCTGCGATCGCAAGCAACATCCACAAGCTCGAATTCGTGAACGAAAGGTCGACACCGCCGATCTCGATCGGAATCAGCTTGTGGACCTCGAACTGCTGCATCGGGCTGTGGCCGGCGGCCATGCGCTAGTCCTTTTTGTCTTGCTCTGCGGAAAGCTGCCGCGCGGCGCGAAACACGTTGTAGAAAGCCGCCGCGATACCGAGCACCGAGAACAGGATGATCCCGGCGGGCTTCCACCCGGTCAGCGCGTCAAACCCCCAGCCGAGCGCCATGCCGACGAAGACCGCGGCAACAAACTCGGTGGAAATGCGATAGACGACGTTGAGACGACCGGACGGTTGGGCAGGCTTGGCCTCCGGATGCTGATCGCGTACGGCCTCGATCCGCCGGCCCAGATCGTCGAGACGCTTCTGGCCGGGATCGTCGTCGGGACCTGATTGGGTGGTTGTCAAAGGCCCTTGGGGCCGCACAAAACCCCCTCCGAAATCCGCGCGGAACATATGAGCCGCACCCCCAAGGGTCAAGCCGATTGCTGCGCCGCAACGAGGGAAAAAAGCGCAGAAAGGTGCGCCAGAGCCGTTGCGTGGCACTCAGTCGCGCAAGTGCCGTTCGTTGAATTTCTACCGTTCTGGGCTTATCTTTCTACCATGACCTTGAACATCAAGAATCCGGAAGCCCATAAGCTCGCGACCGAATTGGCGCAACTCATCGGCGTATCCCTGACCGAGGCCGTGACCCAAGCGCTTCGCGAAAAGCTCGAACGCGTGAAGAAGCACGAGCCCGATCCTAAGCTCGTGGAAGCATTACTCAAGATTGGCGAAGACTGTGCATCGAGACTGAGCCCGGAAGTGAAAGCGATCGATCACGGCGAGTACCTCTACGATGAGATGGGTCTGCCAAAATGATCGTCGATTCGTCGGCGATCATCGCGATCCTGCGCGCCGAATTCGAAGCACGCCGCGTTGCGACCGCTATAGAAGGGGCCGAAATCCGAAAGATATCAGCCGCTAATTATGTTGAGATCGGAATAGTTGTAGACGCGCAGAGAGATCCCATCGCCAGCCGGCGTGTCGACGAGGTGATTGCGCAGGCTCGTATCCAAATCGTTGCGGTAACCGAAGCGCAAGCACGCATAGCGCGAGAAGCATACCGCGACTTTGGAAAGGGCTCCGGCCACCCGGCGCGGCTGAACTATGGCGATTGCTTCGCTTACGCCCTTGCAAAGGAAGCTGGCGAGCCCTTGCTATTCGTCGGCAACGACTTCATTCGCACCGGCATAGAAGCAGCCTGACTACTCCGCAGCCGCGGCTGAAAGCACGCGCTCGGCGCCTGCCAGATCGACTGCCACGAGCTGACTGACGCCCCGTTCTTGCATGGTGACCCCGACCAGCCGGTCCATCCGCGACATGGTGAGCGCATGGTGCGTGATCACCAGGAACCGCGTCTCCGTCATCCGCGTCATCTCATCGAGCAGATTGCAGAAGCGTTCCACGTTCGCGTCGTCCAGCGGTGCATCGACTTCGTCCAGCACGCAGACCGGAGCCGGGTTGCAAAGGAACACGGCGAAGATCATCGCCATCGCCGTCAACGCCTGCTCGCCGCCTGAAAGCAGCGACATGGTCTGCAACTTCTTGCCCGGTGGTCGCGCCAGAATCTCAAGCCCCGCTTCCAGCGGATCGTCGGATTCGGTCAAGGTCAGCCGTGCCTCGCCGCCGCCGAACAGCGACGTGAACAGCTTCGCAAAATTCGCGTTCACGCGGTCGAACGCCTCCAGCAACCGCTCGCGGCCTTCTTTGTTCAGCGAGCCAATGCCCTGACGCAGGCGATTGATCGCCTCCTCAAGATCGTTTTTCTCGGTCGTGAGCGTCGTCAGCCGCGTCTCGCACTCGTCGGCCTCTTCCTCGGCGCGCAGGTTCACGCCGCCAAGCTGTTCGCGCTCGCGCTTCAGCTTCTCGACGCGTTGCTCCGCCGCATCGAGCGCGGGCAAGGCATCGCCCGGCGCATGCTCGGCTTTGGTCGCCAATTCTTCCGGCGCGCAGTCGAGCGTGTCGCGCGCCCGCGTCACGGACTCTGCCAACCGCTCTTGCTGCGCGGACAAAATCGCCTCGCATCGCGCACGCTCTTCGCGTGCGTGGGCCAGCGCGTGATCGGCCATCCGCGAAGCCGATTGCGCAGCCTTCAGCGCACTCTCCGCTTGCGACATCGCATCCGTCGCCGCGCTCCGTGCACTCTCGGCTTCCGCCAGCAACTCGAACAGCTTCGTCCGCTTCTCCGCGATCTGTGCCGGGATGTACTCAAGTTCCGCAAGTTCGTTCCGCGCTTCCGTCTCGCGCGCTGTCAGCGCCTCGATCTGCCCACTCGCTGCCGCAATGCGCTGCTCCCAGGCATCAAGATCCGCGGTAATGGCCTGCAGCCGCTGCTGCCGCGCCCGCATCTCGCGCTCAACGCCGTCGTGCCGTGCCTTCGCGATCGAAAATGCACCGCGCGTTTCGTTAAGTCCTTCGCGCACCTCGCCAAGCCGCGTTTCGAAATCCGTCAGCGGCGCGAGCCCCAAGAGTTCCGCCGCGATCTGCTCGGCCGTTTCGATTGCTTCGCGCTCGTCGACGGTGAGGCTCTGATGACGCTCGTTCAGTGACTGCGTCCGCGCCGCCGTTTGCGCATGCTGTTTTTCGGCCTCAGCCAACGATGCTCGCGCAGTGGCGGCTTCCGTCTCCGCCTGACGCCAGCCGTTGCGAACCGTGCGCTCGGCAACGTCGGCGGCCTCGCGCGCGTTGCGCGCCTCTTCGAACACCGCACGAAGTTCGCGCACATGCAAAACCGAGGAAGCGATTGGGCCTTCGATATACGCCAACCGGTTGCGCTGCCGCAATCTGACGGCCGCCGGCGTCGGCGCTTCAGCCGTCGCGGTGAAACCATCCCAACGCCAGAGGTCGCCTTCGCGGCTGACCAAACATTGTCCTGGGATCAACTGCGCCTGCAGCGCGGCACCCTGATCGCGCTCGACGACGCCGATCTGCGACAGCCGCCGCGCCAACGCCTCAGGTGCCTGCACCAAATGCGCCAAAGCCTGCACGCCCGAAGGGAGCGCGGGCATCGTCCGCGGCGCACCGAGTGAGCGCCAATGGATCGGCGCTTTCTGATCGAGCGGTACGTTGAGATCGTCGCCAAGCGCCGCACCCAGCGCGCCCTCAAACCCGGGCGTGACGTGCACGAGGTCGATAACGGGCGTGAAGCCTTCCGTGACCAGCGCCGACAGCATCTCGGTCAGCGCCCGCGCCTCGGCCTTCAGCCGGTCGAGATCTCGCTCCGCCGTCTCCACTTCTTGCTTCTTCGCACTTTCCGCATCGCGCGCCGCACGCAGCGCGTCTTCCGAATGCGCGTGCGTCGACTTCGACGATTCCGCTGCCGTCACCGCCGCAGTCACGCGCAGCGCCGCCTCTTCGACCAGCGGCGCGGTCGCGGCCTCGCGACCCAAACGTTCGATTTCGGCCGCGATGTTCTCAAGCTCGCTGCGCAGCCGCGCGCCCGAGCGCTTGCCGTCCTCAGAACGGCGCTCCAGTGCTGCGCGCTTTGCCTTCGCGTCCGCGAGCTCGGCCGTCGCCTTGTCGCTCGCGCGCTCCGCCTCACGCATCGCCTCTTCGGCAAGACGTAAAGCCTCCGCCGCTTGCGCCGTCGCCTCGCCTTCGCCGGCCGCCGCCGCGTCCAACGCGGTGCGCTCCTCAGCCAGCTTTCCTGTCATCGCCCGCGCGTCGTCGATGCGTGCAGCCTCACGCTGCTGGTCGGTGCCGATCTGCGCAATACGCGCGGCCAACCGCTCGGCCGCTTCTTTTGCGCGCGCTTCCTCGCCATCGAGCGCCATGCGCTCGGCGGTGAGGCGCTGCAGTGCTGCACCGCGCTCGGCAGCTGCGGCCCGCAGGGGCGGCAGTTTCTCATCCGCTTCCAAGACCGCGTTCGACGCTTGCGCCGCCTTCAGCGTCATCTCTTCAACCTGAGAACGAACGCGGCCGAGCTCTTCCTCGGCTGCGGCTGTCGCGGTCGACGCCATCTGCCAGCGTACGTAAAGCGCCAACGCTTCCGCACGCTGACTGTGCCCCGATAGATTGCGATAGCGCGAGGCCTGCCGCGCCTGC
>JANNEL010000242.1:0-6666 GCA_031378595.1 Alphaproteobacteria bacterium | reverse complement strand
AACCGTCGCGCTGACGACGGTGTCGAGCGTCGCCACGAGCTACTTCCAAGTGCTCGCATTGCGCGACCGCCTGGCCTACGCAAAGAAGAACGTCGAAAACGCCGATCGCCTGCTCTCGCTTACCGAACTGCAGCTGAACGCAGGCCTCATCGGCCCGCTGCAAATGGCGCAGCAGCAGAACATCGTAGCGTCGCAGCGTGCACAATTGCCCGCGATCGCGCAGCAAGAACGCCAAGCAACCGCCTCACTCGCACTCTTGCTCGGCCGCCCGCCGCAAGGTTTCACAGTGCAAGGGCAAACCCTCGCCGGCCTGCGTTCTCCATCCGTTGCGCCAGGCCTGCCGTCGCAACTCCTCGCCCGGCGCCCGGACGTGAAGAAAGCCGAAGCCGATCTCGCCTCCGCCGATGCGAATGTCGGCGCAGCCCGCGCGGCGTTCCTGCCCACGATCTCGCTCACGGGAAGTGCGGGCGTCGCGAGCACCGCGCTGAACGGCCTCTTGAACGGTCAAAACGCCGCCTATCAAATCGCGAGCTCGCTGCTGCAAACAATCTTCGACGCCGGCGCGATCGCCGCGCGCGAAGACCTGGCGATGGCACGCCGCGAAGAGTTGCTGACGTCCTATCGCCGTGCAGCCCTGACCGCGTTCGCCGACGTGGACACGGCACTCTCCGCCGTCACCAACCTCGAAGAACAAGAACGCCAGCAAGCGAAAGCAGCGGCCGCATCGGCAGAATCCTTCCGCATCGCCGAGCTGCAATACCGCGCGGGCCTCGTCGATTATCTGAACGTGCTGAACGCGCAGCAATCGCTGTTCCAAGCGCAAGACCAACTGGCGCAAGTCAGAGGCTCGCGCCTGCAAGCGATTGTCGGCCTCTATCGCGTGCTTGGCGGCGGTTGGAGCGAAAAGCCGTAGCCGCATTCCCCCGCGAGGCGAGTGCACGCGCGCAACATCTGCCAACGCTCGACAACCGTTCACACAATCGCAACTTCACGCAGCTCCAGCACGTGCTTTAACTGAACGCAGGGGTTGGGGGTTCAAGCGCGTCGTGCTGCGTTGGCGTAATCTGTTTATCGCCTTGGTCGTTCTAGGCGTGGGCTACTTTGCGTGGCGCGCGGTCTTTCCACCCGCGCCCGCCGCACCGGCCTATCAAACCGCGAAGGCCGAGATCGGCGACGTGCAACAAGTGGCGCAAGCGAACGGTACGCTGAACCCGGTCAGCGTTATCAGTGTCGGCACCCAGATTTCGGGCGTCGTCAAAACCGTCAAGTCCGACTACAACGAACTCGTCGACGAAGGCCAGGTCCTCGCGGAACTCGATACGCGTTTGCTCGATGCCTCGCTCGCCTCAAGCCGCGCACAGTTGAAGAAGGCAGAAGCCGCTGCACGCCTCGCGCACCTGACCTACGACCGCCGCAAAAGCATCCTCGACGCCGGCGGCGCCTCGAAGAATGACGTGGACACCGCGGCCCAACAGGTCGCCTCGACAGAAGCCGATGCGGCCATCGCCGCAGCTTCCGTCAAGCGCGACGAAACGAACTTGGGCTTTGCCGTCATCCGAGCCCCGGTTGCGGGCGTCGTGCTCTCGCGCGACGTGGATGTCGGCCAAACGGTGGCGGCCAGCTTCCAAACACCCACGTTGTTCAAAATCTCGCCAAACCTGCGCTCGATGCAGATCAACACGAACTTGTCCGAAGCTGACGTCGGCACGATCAAGCAAGGCCAAGGCGCGACGTTCACCGTCGATGCCTTCCCCGGCAAAACCTACGCAGGCACGGTGCGCCAAGTGCGTCTGAACCCGACGACGGTGCAGAACGTCGTCACCTACAACGCCGTCATCGACGTCGACAATCCAGGCTTCGAACTCCTGCCCGGGATGACGGCCTTCGCGCGCATCCGCATCGGCGAGGTGAAGCAAGTCCTCAGAGTACCGAACGCAGCGCTGCGCTACCGCCCGAAAGAACCCGGCGACGGCAAAGGCCGCGCCGGTGCCACGGACGAACGCAAACCCACCGCCGCAAAGGCCGTCCACGTTCTGCGTGCCGGCAAACCAGTGCGCGTCGTCGTCACGACAGGCCTGACCGACGGCAAGTTCACGCAAATAGCAGCGGGCGACTTGAAAGCCGGCGACGAAGTCATCACTGGCGAAGACGCTCCCGGCGGCAACGGCGCAAGCGGCGGCCAAGTTCGTGTCGGCGGCGGACCGCCGCGGTAGAACCATGAGCGACCCGCTGATCCACGTCGAACGGATCGACAAGTCCTACACGGCACTTGTCCCCGTGCTGCGCCAGGTCTCGCTGACGATCCACCCCGGCGAGTTCGTGGCCCTGATGGGCCCGTCGGGCTCCGGCAAGTCCACATTCATGAACATCTTGGGCTGCCTCGATACGGCCGACAGCGGTGCCTACTACCTCGGCGGCGAAGACACGACAAACCTCACGAAGGACCGCGCCGCCGAACTGCGCAACCGCATGATCGGCTTCGTGTTTCAAGGCTTCAATCTTCTGCAGCGCCGCTCCGCGCTCGACAACGTCGCGCTGCCGATGATCTGCGGCGGGCTGTCCCGCAGCGAATGGGCGCCACGCGCACGCGACCTGCTCGACCAAGTGGGCCTCAAAGGCCGTTATAGCTCCAGGCCCAACCAGCTCTCCGGCGGCCAGCAACAACGCGTCGCCATTGCACGTTCGCTCGCCATGGAACCGCCGCTGATCCTCGCCGACGAACCGACGGGCAACCTGGACTCGACCTCTTCCGCCGACATCATGCGCATCATCTCGGGGCTGAATTCGATCGGCGGCATCACGATCGTGCTCGTCACGCACGAAGCCGACATCGCCGCCCACGCCAAGCGCTTGGTGAAATTCAAAGACGGCCGCATCGTCTATGACGGCCCCGTGCAACAGGGGCTGGCCGCATGACCATGAAGTCGGGTGCCATCCTCGGCGAAGCGCTGATCTCGATGCGCTCAACGGGCATGCGTTCGTTCTTGACGATGCTCGGCATCATCATCGGCGTCGGCGCGGTCGTGCTGATGCTTGCCATCGGCCGCGGCGTCGAACTCAGCGTCCAGCAATCGATCTCCTCACAAGGTGCCAACCTCTTCATCATCTTGTCGGGCTCGACGACCTCGGGCGGCCTGCGCGGCGGCTTCGGCTCGGCCCCGACACTCACGATCGAAGACGCACGCGACCTTGCCGAACTCACAGGTGTGGACGCCGTGGCCCCCATCAACTCCGGCGTCGCGCAGACTGTGAACGAAGGCCAAAACTGGAGCACGCAGATCACCGGCACGACGCCCGACTATTTCCGCATCCGCAATTGGAAGTTTTCGGCAGGCGAACCGTTCGACGACGTGGCCGAGCGTTCGGCCGCGCCCGTCGCGGTGATTGGCGACACGGTCGCGACAAACCTTTTCCCGGACGGCACCGATCCGGTCGGCAAAACGATCCGCATCCGAAATATCCCCTTCACGGTCGTGGGCCTGCTCGCCAAGCAGGGCCAAAGTCTGCAGGGCCAAGACCAAGACGACGTCATCATCGTGCCGTTCCAGACCGCGCAGCGCCGCCTGTTCGGCTCCGCCTTTCCGGGATCGGTGCGCACCATGTTCGTGCAGGCCGCCACGCCCGAGATTATGAAGACCCTGGAACAGCAAATGCGCGAAGTGCTGCGCGACCGCCATCGCCTCGCCGAAGAGGCCGACGACGACTTCTCGATCCGCGACCTGACCGCAATCGCCGAAAGTGTCGCCTCTGCCACGCGCGCGATCTCGCTGTTGCTGGGCTCGATCGCCGCCATCAGCCTCCTCGTCGGCGGCATCGGCATCATGAACATCATGCTGGTCTCAGTCACGGAGCGCACGCGCGAAATCGGCGTCCGCAAAGCCGTCGGCACAAGAGAACGCGACATCCTGCTCCAATTCCTAATCGAAGCGGTGATCCTGTCGCTAGGCGGCGGCCTGATCGGCGTCCTGATCGGAACCGGCCTCTCGATCCTGACCGGCCGCGCGCTAGACCTGCCGACGGAGGTGAGCCTCTTCTCCGTTACGCTAGCGTTCACAGTGGCCGCAGCCATCGGCGTCTTCTTCGGCTTCTACCCCGCAAGACAAGCAGCGCGGCTGCAACCGATCGAAGCGCTGCGGTATCAGTAACGAGCCGTCCCGTGCTAGCCTACGGATGCGCCATGTTTCAGATTCTAGCCGCGCCGCAAGACCAAGCGATCGCCGCCGCGTTGCGCGCAGCGCTGTCGGCCTTGCCTTCACAGCGCCCGGGTCAGGCGACGTCGCTGCTCGTGTGCACGCCGGCGCTGAACCGGGCGGACGCCCTCACGCCGCTGATGGACAAGGCACTTGAAGCGTGGTCGCGGAATGCGTTCATCGCTATCGCCGTCGATGGTTGCCCGGCGCCATTGGGTTTCCGCGATGCGCCGATCGTCGAATGGCCGACCCATGCGTCGGCATCCGAACGCCAGGAATTTGTCGCAAGGCTCGAGGCCACCGCTGCGCCGGACGTGGTTGCCGAGCCGAAGCTTCAGACCGCGGTCAACTTACCGCCCGCACCCGCCGCGCGCGGCGGTAGTGCTCGCTTGACCGTACTATTGGTCACCATGGTGCTGTTCGCCGCTCTCGGCGCTTCGCTTCTTTGGCTTCCGGGTGGGTCGGGCCCGCAGAGCAGCGATCCCCAATATGCGTACCAGGAGAAACTGCTAGCGCTCGCCAACCGCTTGGCCGCCGATCTGAGAGAGAACGATCCAGAGCGCAGCCGGACGATCGAGACGGCGTTGGCCCGCATCGATGAGGTCCGCCTTCCAAAGCCCGCGCTGCTTCTGCCGAAGAACCCTCAGCCGGCAACGCACGACGCCGAATGGGACGCACTTGAAACAGCCGTGACAGCGGCCCTCGATGCGCATCCCGAACTGATTGCGGGCTTGCAAGCGGACGGCGCACTCGACGGTCTTGCCGGCAGCGGGATCATCGGCGTGCCCGTCGACCCGGCCGCAGCCCCGTCGTCAGGCTTGATTGTCTATGTCGTACTCGTCGTGGCATTCGCCTTAGGCATTGGCCTGATCGTGTTTGCGGTTCGGCGCAACCGCAATGCACCTGCCGGCGGAGTCATGCACGCCAAGATCCGTGCGCCCAGCACCACCGCTCAAGTGTTTGCGTCCTACGCGCGCCTCGACGCGCGCAAGGTCGATTCCATCGTCGGAACGCTGCAGGGCGGTGGCATCGACGTTTGGATCGATCGCGAGCGCCTTCCCGGAGGCCAGTTGTGGCCCGCCGAAATCGTGCGCGCCATCCGCGATTCGCAAGCGCTCGCTGTTTTCTGTTCGCGTCACGCGTTCGCGTCGGACAACGTCTTTCGCGAACTGCATCTCGCGGCGAGCTTTCGCAAACCGCTCATCCCAATCGCGCTCGACCCGACGCCGATGCCCGATACGTTTCTCTATTATCTGTCGGCCCACCAAAGCGTATCCGCGGCGCACGTGCCCGCGGTACGCGACGCATTGGCAAAATCGTTGGCGCCACCGGGAATACCGCCCGCGCTCGGTCAGCCCTCGGGCTGACCGAGGGTCGCGCTCGCCTTCACGGCCTCCGCCGCCATCGGCCCCTACCCCGCGAGACAAGCGGCACGCCTTCAACCGATCGAGGCATTGCGGTATCAATAGGGATGCCTCGCTATCCCGACGATCTCATCAAACGCATCCTCACCACCGTGAAGACCATCGCGGTTGTCGGTGTTTCCGCGAACCCGGCCCGAGACAGCCACGAGGTCATGGGCTACCTGCAGGCGAAGGGTTACCGCTGCATCCCCGTCAATCCGGGCCTGGCAGGCCAAACCTTGCTTGGGGAAAAAGTCTACGCGAGCCTGAAGGTAGTCCCGGACAAAATCGACATGGTCGATGTCTTCCGCAACTCGGAAGCGGCGGGGGGTGTCTGCGACGAAGCCGTCGCGATTGGCGCTAAAGTCGTATGGATGCAGCTCGGAGTCGTTAACGAACCCGCCGCCGAACGGGCGGAGGCTAAAGGCGTCACGGTGATCATGGACCGTTGCCCGAAGATCGAAATCCCCCGCCTTATGGGCTGATTTCATCCTTCGGCAGAAGTCGGCGAATCACCGACAATGGCGCCGGACAGGTTTGGGGGCCGCACGCGCGTGCCCGGCGAAAGGGTTTGCCTCATGAACATGCATTCGAAGCTCACCGACTACGGCTTCAACACACTCTCGATCCACGCCGGCGCCGCCCCCGACCCCACGACCGGCGCTCGCGCGACGCCGATCTATCAGACGACATCTTATGTGTTCGACGACGTCGATCACGCCGCCTCGCTCTTCGGCCTGCAGGCCGTGGGTAACATCTACACCCGCATCGGCAACCCGACTCAAGCCGTGCTCGAGGAACGCGTCGCCGCGCTCGAAGGCGGTACGGCCGCACTTGCAACAGCCTCGGGACATGCCGCCCAACTCCTCGTCTTCCAAACACTCATGCAGCCGGGCGACGAATTCATCGCTGCGAAGCAGCTCTACGGAGGCTCGGTCAATCAGTTCGGCCAAGCGTTCAAGAGTTTCGGCTGGCACGTCAAATGGGCCGACGCGCGCGACCCCGACAGCTTCCGCCGTCAGATCACGGCGAAGACAAAGGCGATCTTCATCGAAAGCATCGCCAACACCGGC
>JANNEL010000431.1:0-1568 GCA_031378595.1 Alphaproteobacteria bacterium | reverse complement strand
GCCGCGATTCAACTGACGCGCACGCAACGCACGATATCGTTTATCGAGAAATATTTTCAGTCAAACTCTTGTCGTGGCCTCGCGAGTGGGCACGTATTGACGTAAGCGCAGCTGCGGCATGAATCCGGCTGCGCCCGGCTGCGATGTTCATCGCGTGCTTTCCGGGGTCCTTTGCAGGAGTTGCGACAATGGCTGGCAGCCCGACTGCGCTTCAATATCTCGACAAGGCGATGGGATCGCTCAGGCAACTCGGCCTGTTGCCGGAGAAGAAGGCGGAAGCGGCGCCTGTCGTCGCCCTGCTCAACCAGATCATCGAGCTGCAGCAGGACAAGGTCACCACCATCGCCCGCACGCTCGACCAGATGTCGGTGTTCAACGATGTGGTGCGCGAGCAGGTCTCCGGCATCACCGTGGGCGAGCGCTATGAGGCCATTAACACAGCGTTCAACACGATCCGCGACGACGCCAAGTCGCTGGTGGACCAGTATGCCGACGGCAAGATCTCCACGATGGAGCGGTGGTCGAACACCTGGATGAAGATGACGCGCGGCGACATCGCCGCCCGCTTCGGCAAGATCAAGACGCTCTATCTCGATGTTCAGAAGGAAACCAAGAACCAGATCGAGCGCGAGCACATGATCCCGGAAGCCTACATGGATTTCCGGGGCGCGATGAAGCAGTCCGAGGTACTGGCTCTCGATGTGCTGAAAGTCGCGGAAGGCAAGCTGGAAGAGGCCAAGACCCGCATGACGGCCGCCTCCGGCGCGGTGACGGCCTATGCCGGAACCGATCCGGCCGAACGCGCCACGCTCGAACTTGCGCGCGACGAGGAAATGCGCCGACTGCAGGCGGAAGAAAAACGCTACCAGATCGCCAAGGACCTCTCCGACAACCTCACGGTCGGCTACAACACCTCCGAAGTTATCATGGCGCGGCTGGTGCAGACCACCAACGCCAAGGAGCGCATCTATGCGCAGTCGGTCTCGTTCTTCGGCACGAACGAGGTTGTGCTCACGGCCCTGACGGCGACGTTCACGGGCATGCACGGCCTGCATGAATCGACCCAGACGCTGGAGTCGATGAAGAAGGGCGTGGACCAGTCGCTCGAAGTCCTGGCCGAGATCGGTGGCAAGGTGCAGGAAGCAGCCCTCAAGGCCGGCTATGGCCCCACCATTTCGGCCGCGGCGGTCAAGAAGCTGGTGGATTCGGTTGTGTCTTACCAGGAACGCTCCATCACCATCATCGCCGAGATGCGCAAAGCCGCGACAGCGAACTCCGCGGAAATCCGCGACGCAGTCGAAGACGGCAAGAAGCGCATGGCCCACCTGATCGAACAGGGCGCGGCAGCTGCGCTTACCATCAAGACGTCGTAGTCGTGGGATGACGACTGTCTGGCAGAGCAGGTTGATGGGCCCCCACCTGTCCGCCCCCCTTGTGGGGCGGGACCCTGTTGCGTTTGCCTACAAACGGTCCAGCCTTCGTAGCTGCGTTGAGACCTGCAGTTCTTCGTCCAACTCCAACCACGCGGTCCCGCCCCACCACCCAATCGCTTTGCGATTGGGCTCTTT
>JANNEL010000206.1:0-1738 GCA_031378595.1 Alphaproteobacteria bacterium | reverse complement strand
GCGTATCGGTCGGGGTTCTTTTCATCGAGGCCGATGCCCCAGCCGACGGGCGAGTTCGTGGCGATAGACGGGTCGCCGATGAAGGCCGCGACGTCTTCATGCGTCTTCAAGCCGGCGACGCGTGCGAGATCGGCTTCGAACGGCTTCAGACCCAGTTGATCGATCTTGGCGGTGTCGACGTAGCTGTTGTAGTAGTCCGCCACTTTTTGCTCGATCGAGCCCGGCGGATTTGCTTTGTTTGCGATCTCGTCGATGAGCGCCTTGACGTCGGTTTCCGACTTCGCAGCGAGAATTTGAAATGAGCCCCAGCTCGAACGGTCGGCTGGGATTGGTGTGTTCTTCATCCACGTGCCGCCGGCATAGTGGAAGAAGTCGTCGCCGGGCTTCACGCTTTTGTCCATCGCGGCGAGGTCGAAGCCCCAAGTGCCGATCGAGGCTTTACCTGTCGCGGCGTTCAGTGCGAGTACGCCGGCCGACAGCGCGGTACCGGCCATAGCCAGAACGGCCACAGTCTTTTTGATGTTCATGGAAGAATCCTGTCCCCTTTGGAGAGGCGCCCGTTGTCGTCGAAGAACGGCGTCGGACGCAACGGCTTCGGCGGCCGTTTTGGTTCACGATGCTGCGATTTTCCATAAGCGACGGCGATGCCGCAGGCGTCCCAGGGAGCTTGGAAATTGCCTGGTTTCTGGTACGAATCCGAAACAAGCACAGGCCCAAGCGAAACAATCGTCTAAGGGCCGCAATATTCGGGGGAGCCAAGCGTGGTTCGGATCATCGGCTTTGTATTGGTGTTGGTGCTTATTCTGGGCGCCGCCCTCGGTTTCTATTGGTACGCCGCACGCGAAGGCTGGTTCGGCGAGGAACGGGACGCCGGTGTTATCCAGGGTAAGCAGATTCCCGCCGAGGTTGTTGCCGCACGCATGCAGGCAACGCGTGCGGTTGCGCCGGAAGACTCGAACGACCAGATCCTGTTCGGCGATTTGCACGTGCACACCACGTTCTCGGCCGATGCCTTCCAGTTCTCGCTGCCGATCATGGGTGGGCCGGGCGTGCATCCGGTGGCCGATGCTTGCGACTTCGCGCGGTACTGTTCGGCGCTCGATTTCTGGTCGATCACCGATCACGCGGAGACGGGCACGCCGCTTCGCTGGCAGCGCACGAAGGATTCGATCCGCGCCTGTCAGAAGATCGCGGGCGACGGGCCAAACCCGGATCTCGTGTCGTTCATCGGGTTCGAGTGGACGCAGGTCGGCCGAACGCCCGCCGAGCATTTCGGGCACAAGAACGTCATCTTCAAAGACTTGGACGATTCGAAGATTTCGCCACGCGCGATCGCGGCGGGCGGCATAGCGACTTCGGCCCTCAAGTCGGGGAACGGGCTTCCGCCGATCGTGTCGTTGCTCGATTTCCAAAACCGGCAAGTCTATTTCGACTTCAACAAGTTCTTGCGGCTGACGCAGGCGGTACCGGATTGCGATGCGAAGACGTCGTCGGATCGGCTGCCGAATACCTGTTACGAAGAGGCGACGACGCCTGCGGATTTGATCCGCAAGCTTGTCGATGAACAAAAGCTCCAACCCCTTATCATTCCGCATGGTTCGACGTGGGGGTTCTACACGCCGCCAGGGACGACGTGGGACAAGTCGCTGGTCGCGAAAGAGCGGCAGGGCTATTTCCGGTTGGTCGAGATTTATTCCGGACACGGCAACTCGGAAGAGTATCGGCCGTGGAAGGACGT
>JANNEL010000160.1:0-8432 GCA_031378595.1 Alphaproteobacteria bacterium | reverse complement strand
CCGAGCTTGCGCAAGTAAGGCGTTGCGCCGGGGAGGGCGTGTTGCGGGGACGAGCGCATTGTCGTTTGCAGCCAGGCGGTGGCGCTGTCGGCGGCTTTGAGGGCGCGGGTGAGTTCGCGGCCGATGGAGTTTAGGTCGTCGCGGTCCGTGCGTTCGCAGTGGGCCGCGGTCTCCGTCATCTCGGCCATGAAGCGGCGGATGGCTTCGCCGCCTTCGAGGGCGAGTTTGCGGCCGATGAGATCGATCGCTTGGATGCCGTTCGTGCCTTCGTAGATTGGGGTGATTCGGGCGTCGCGATAGTGCTGCGCCGCGCCCGTCTCTTCGATGAAGCCCATGCCGCCGTGGATCTGCACGCCCAGCGATGCGGCTTCGACGCCCATGTCGGTGGACCAGGCTTTCGAGAGCGGCGTCAGCAGTTCTTCGCGGGTCTTGGCCGCCGTGCGTTCGGCTTCGGTTTCGCCGTGGCGGGCGAGATCGATCGCGACGGCGTTCGCGAGGCAGATCGCCCTGCCCGCTTCGGCGATCGCCTTTTGCGTGAGCAGCATGCGGCGCACGTCGGCGTGGAAGACGATCGGCGACATCTCCAGCACCTCGTGCTGCAGGCCGAACGGTTTGCCTTGGCGGCGTTCGCGGGCGAAGGCGAGCGCCTGCTGGAAGCTGCGCTCGGCGATGGCGACGCCTTGAACGCCGATGTTGAGGCGCGCGGCGTTCATCATCGTGAACATCGCCGACATGCCTTTGTTTTCCTGACCGATCAGGAAGCCGGTCGCGCCACCGTTGTCGCCGAACGACATCACGCAGGTGGGCGAGCCGTGTATGCCGAGCTTGTGCTCCAGGCCCACGCATCTGAGATCGTTGCGCTGGCCGAGGCTGCCGTCCGCTTGCACCAGATACTTCGGCACGATGAAGAGGGAGATGCCGCGTGTGCCTGGCGGCGCATCCGGCAGCCTTGCAAGCACGAGGTGGATGATGTTCTCCGCCGCGTCGTGTTCGCCCCAGGTGATGAAGATTTTCGTGCCGGTGATTTTGTAACTGCCGTCGGCTTGCTTCACCGCTTTCGATTTCAGCGCGCCGACGTCGGAGCCAGCTTGCGGCTCGGTCAAGTTCATCGTGCCGGTCCAGGTGCCCTGCACGAGCTTTGGCAGATACGTTCGCTTCTGCTCCGGCGTGCCGTGCACCGTCAGCGCTTCGATTGCGCCTTGGCTCAAGAGCGGACAGAGGCCGAACGCCATCGAGGCCGACTGCCACATCTCCTGCACGGCGATGCCGACTGCATGCGGCATGGCCTGGCCGCCGAACTCGGCGGGGCCTGTGATTGCGTTCCAGCCGTTCGCGACGAAGCTTTTGTAAGCGGCGTCGAATCCTGTCGGCAATGTAACCTTGCCGTTTTCGAGCTTGGCGCCTTCCTTATCCGCGCCGCGGTTTAAGGGTGCGATCACCTCGCCGGCGAAGCGGCCCGCTTCTTCCAGCACCGCATCGACGAGATCGGCGCTGAGTTCGCCATACGCAGAATTGCCATAAAGGCGCGGCAAATTGGCGATAGCATCGAGTGCAAAGCGAAGCTGCTTCACGGGAGCGTGATACGTCATGAGTGTGGAACCGGCGACCTGGTGATGCGTTCAGGTTTATCGACAAAACCGTCTGGGATATAGAGGCGGCGTGCCATTCCCCCAATCAGGATATGTTTCATGAAATTGCGTTCCATTCTGCTGGCCAGCGCATTTGCCATCGCGGCCGTTCCGGCCTTTGCCGACGACGTCTCGCTGAATCCCTTGAGCGCGCCGAAGGGGAAGTACAAGGCCGACCCGAACCATACGGGCGTCTTGTTCTGCATCCGGCATAACGGGATCAGCGACTATTGCGGCCGGTTCAACGGCATCACCGCAACGCTGACGTTCAGCGGCAATCAGCCCGAGAAGAGCTCGCTGAACGTCGAGATCGACGTCAACAGCATCGACACGCCGAGCGACAAGTTGGATACCGAATTGAAGGCAAACTTCTTCGAGACGGCGAAATTCCCAACCGCGACGTTCAAGTCGACTGCGATCAAGGTCACGGGCAAGAACGAAGGCGAGATCACCGGCGACCTGACGTTGCATGGGGTGACGAAGCCGGTGACGCTGAAGGCCACGTTCGGCGGCGGCAAGATGCATGCATTCGCCAATACCTTTGTTATCGGCTTTTCCGCCAGTACGAAGATCAAGCACGCCGATTTCGCATTCCCCAATGTTGCGTGGCGTTCGTTTGTGGGCGATGAAGTGACGCTCACTATCGAAACGGAAATGTTGGCGGAGAAGTAAGGCGGATGACCAGCCTACCCACGCGCTACGGCACGGTGGCGATGACGCTACACTGGCTGATCGCGCTTGCGATCATCGGGATGTTGACCGTCGGCAAATACATGGTGGACCTGCCGAACACAGGTCCGAACAAGTTCGCGCTCTATCAGCTGCACAAGTCGTTCGGGATTACGGTCTTGGTGCTGACACTGGTGCGGATCGGCTGGCGGGTCGTGCATCCGGTGCCTGCCCTTCCGCCCGGCATGCCCGCGTGGCAACGCTTCGGCGCGCATATCAGTCACTACGGACTTTATGCCTTGATGCTCGCGATCCCGCTCAGCGGATGGGCGGCAGTGTCGGCTTCGACGCTTGGCATTCCCACGCTGCTGTTCGGCGCGGTGGAGCTGCCCAGCCTGCCCATCGCGCCGGACCGCGACACGCACGAGTTCTTCGAGGGTGCGCACGAGTTGTTGGGCGACCTGATGATCGCGCTTCTCATTTTACATGTCGTGGCGGCGCTGAAGCACCACTTTGTGGACAAGGACACGGTGTTGAGGCGCATGCTGCCGTTTACGAAGGTTTAGTCGAGGTGTTCATGTTGCGCGTTTTGAGTTTGATCCTGGCGCTTGCCGCCGCTCTGCCGGTTTCAGCTGCGCCTGCGACGTGGACCGTCGATCCGGCGAAGAGTTCGTTGACGTTTGTCGTCGGTGTGAACGGCCAGGCCGTGACCGGTAAGTTCAAGGCCTTTGGCGCGATCATCGCGTTCGATCCGGCCGACCTCGCGCATTCGCGGGCTACGATCACGCTGCCGATGGATGAGGCCAAGACCGACGATGCCACGCGCGACGCGATGTTGCTCAAGCCCGATTGGTTCAACATCATCGACTTCCCGAAGGCCGTGTTTGAGACCACCTCGTTCATTGCGAAGGGCGGAAGCAAATATGAGGCGACGGGCAAGCTGACGCTCAAAGGCATCAGCCGCAACGTCACCCTGCCCTTCACGCTCGACATCGCCGGCGCTACGGCGACCGTTAAGGGCGAGACCGTGCTGAAGCGGCTCGACTTCGGCGTCGGCAATTCGAAGGACTATGCGGGCGGGACGCCGGTCGCGCTCAGCGTCAAAGTCATGGTGAACCTGACGGCGAAGCGCGCGAAGTAGCTTTCGCGCTTCGCGCCGCGCCGCTATGAGTGGCGCCATGATGCCCGCCTCCAACATCGCCGATCCGACGCCGGCTGCGCTCGCCAAGGCCGCGCGGTTGCTGGCCGAGGGCAAGCTCGTCGCGTTTCCGACCGAGACGGTTTACGGGCTTGGCGCGGATGCGCGCGGCGACGAGGCGGTGGCCGCCATCTTTGCGGCCAAGGGGCGGCCGAAATTCAATCCGCTGATCGTGCATGTGGAGAGTTTGGCTGCGGCAGAGCGGTACGGCGTGTTCGATGCGCGCGCGAAGGCGCTGGCCGCGCGGTTCTGGCCGGGGGCGTTGACACTCGTCGTGCCGCGTGTTGCGGATTGCGGTGTGTCGTGGCTGGCGACCGCGGGGCTTGAGACGATTGCGTTGCGCTGTCCGAAGCATGCGATTGCGCAGCAGCTGCTCGCGACGTTCGGCGGGCCGCTCGCTGCGCCGAGTGCGAATCGCTCGGGCACGGTCTCGGCGACGACCGCTGGCCACGTGGCGGAGAGTGTCGGCGATGCGGTGGCGCTTATTCTTGACGGTGGCGCGACGAAGCATGGGCTTGAGTCCACGATCGTGGGGCTTGGCGGGGCAGAGGCCACATTGCTTCGGCCCGGTGCCATCACGCGGGCGGAGATCGAAGCGGTCGTTGGTCCTTTGAGCGTGGGAACCGACAGTGAGGCTGCGCCGTTCTCACCAGGACGGTTGAAGCGGCATTATGCGACCGCAAAGCCGCTGAGGCTGAACGCAGCGTCGGTTGAACGCGACGAGGCGTTGTTGGCGTTCGGACCGGCGCTCGAAGGCGCGCGGGTGACGCTGTACTTGAGTGCGGCCGGCGATCTCGTCGTGGCGGCGGCGCATTTGTTTGCAATGCTGCGCCAACTCGATGCGGCCGACGTGCGCGGCATTGCGGCGATGCCGGTCCCGGCGCACGGGCTCGGCGAGGCGATCAACGACCGGCTCCAGCGCGCAGCCGTGCGGGAGTAGTTGGTTTCTTATCTGTCACGGTCCGCGCGGGCGGACCACCCACGTCTTTCTTAGGAGCGCAAAAGCTGTAAAGTCGTGGGTGGTCCGCCTAAGCGGACCATGACAACGATGACAGCGATTGTCGGCGAGCCATGCCAACTTCGAATGAAACACTCGAACGACTGAAATCGGCAGCCGGCCCCGGCGGATGGAGCGTCGACGCGCAAGAGATTGCGCCGTACCTCGTCGAGTGGCGGGAGCGGTGGAAGGGTTCGACGCCGCTGCTGCTGAAACCTTCGACGGTGGCCTCGGTCGCGGAGATCGTGCGGATCGCGGCCGAGACCGGCACACCGCTGGTGCCGCAAGGTGGGAACACCGGCTTGGTCGGCGGACAGATTCCTTCGGGGGAAGTGTTGCTGTCGCTGAAGCGCCTTGTGCGCGTGCGCGTCGTCGATGCGATGGCGAACACGATGACGGTCGATGCGGGCTGCATCTTGGCCGACGTGCGGGCGGCGGCGGATGCGGAGGAGCGGCTCTTTCCGCTCAGCCTTGCTTCCGAAGGGTCGGCGACGATCGGCGGATTGATTTCCACGAATGCGGGCGGGACCGGCGTGCTCGCCTACGGCAACATGCGCGAGTTGGTGTTGGGGCTTGAGGCGGTGCTGCCCTCCGGCGAGATTTGGAACGGGCTCGGCGCGCTTCGCAAAGACAACACGGGCTACGATCTGAAGCAGCTTTTCATCGGCGCGGAAGGGACGCTGGGCATCGTCACCGGCGCAGTCTTGAAGCTGTTCTCGAAGCCTGCCGAGATCGAGACCGCGATTGCGGCGGTCGAGAGTATCGACAAAGCGATTGCGCTGCTCAACTTCGCGCGGGCGCAGAGTGCGAGCGTCACGGCGTTCGAGCTGATGCCGCGACGGGGGATCGAGTTCGTCGTGCAGCACATGCCGGCGACGCGCGATCCGTTCGATGCTGCGTATCCCTGGTACGTGCTGATGGACGTGTCGCTGTTTTCGGAGGCGCAGGTCGGCGCGGCGCAGGCGTTGCTTGCGGATGCGGCGAGTGCCGGGTTGATCGTCGACGGCGTGGTCGCGCAGTCGCTGGCACAGCGCGAAGCGTTCTGGCGTTTGCGCGACAGTCTTTCCGAGTCGCAGAAGCCCGAGGGCGGGAGCATCAAGCACGACGTCGCGGTGCCGATCTCGGCGATCCCGCGCTTCATCGCGGAGGCCTCGCGCGCCGTGGTCGCTGCCGTGCCGGGTGCGAGGCCCGTGCCGTTCGGCCATCTTGGCGACGGCAACATCCACTTCAATATCTCGCAGCCCGCAGGCGGCGACAAGGCCGCGTTCCTTTCGCGCACCGACGAGGTCAACCGCATCGTCCACGACATCGTGCACACGTTCGGCGGCTCGATCAGCGCGGAACACGGCATCGGCCAAGCCAAGATCGACGAGATCACGCGCTACAAGAGCGCCGTCGCGCTGGAGACGATGCGCGCCGTGAAGCGCGCGCTCGACCCGAAGGGGATTATGAACCCGGGGAAGGTTGTGCGGGTCTAAGCCGCTTTAAGTCCAGTTCGCGACCCGAAGGCCCGGCATGCGTGAGAATTCGCGCATGTTGTTGGTGACCACGATCAGGCCTTCGCTGCGCGCATGAGCGGCGATTTGCATGTCGTGTGGGCCGCACGGCGTGCCTGCGCGTTCGAGCTCTGCGCGCAACTGGCCGTAGTGGGCAGCGGCCTTCTCCGCGAAAGGCAATACCTCCAAGCGTGCCACGAAGTTCTCGATCGCGAGCAGGTTTTCCGTCCGGCGGACGGACTTCTCCGCGCCGTAGTGGAGTTCCCCCAGCGTAATGCTCGATATGCAAAGCTGTTCGGCCAGCGCGTTGAATTTGTCGCGCAGCTTCGGCGGATACGTCTTCATCACGTAGATGCAGATGTTCGTGTCGAGCATGTAGGCGAGCATTAGAGCGGCTCGCGCTCCTCGGCCTTGGGTTGCTTGCGTTTTGTCAGGAAGTCCTTGGTCGCGCGGGGGCCGCTCAAGAACAGGTCGTCCCAGCGCTTGCCCTTGGGTACGATCACGCGGCTTTTGCCGACGATGACGATGTCGACTTGATGCACGCCCTCGGGAAACGCGACGTCCTTTGGCAGACGCACGGCCTGGCTGCGGTTCGAGGTGAAGACGGTTGAGTTGGTCATGATGCTTGTATATCCCTGTGGGATATACATATCGTTACCGGTGCGATTCCGCAAGAGAGATGCTCAAATGTAGGTTTTTCCGGCCCATCGCCCCCGACGTTGGGTCAGGCGACATGCGACGCCAAAGACCCGCGACGATTCTCAAACCGAGATGATCTTTTCCTGCAGTGCCTTGGCGATTGCCTGCACGCGGGTGTTGGCTTTGAGCTTGCCCTTCGCGCCGTCCATGTGGAAGCGCACCGTGCGCGACGAGATGCCGAGTTCGCCACCGATCTGCGCGTCGTTGCGGCCGGAGGCGGCGGCGCGCAGGCATTGAATCTCGCGCACGGTCAGCGCGTGCGGCGTAAACGGCCGCTTCGTGTGCTTGAGCGTCCGATAGCGTGCGAAGGCAGCGTGAGATAGGACTTGCAGCATCGCACGCGTAAGTGGGGTGGTGTCCGGCTTCGCGCCGCCGAAGATGAAACCCGCCGCCGGTTCCGCTCCGTCGTAAACAGGCACGATCAATCCGTCGCCGTGCTTGACCACGTCCGTCATAATGTCGGACCAGGGCCCGCGCGTTTTTGGATCGTTGCGCAACTCGGAGATCAGGAACGTCTCCGGCGAACTCAGCGCGCGCTGCACAAACGGCGCGGACGCGTAGGAATAGGCGCGGTCGATCTGCGCGAGGATCGGGGGAGCGTCGGTGTAAATGCTTGCGTCCGCGGCGCCGCCAGCGAGGCGCGCCGCATCTACGCCCGCAAGGTGCGTGTAGCCGAATGTTTCGGCGAAGCTCTTCATCGCCGACCAGAGTTGGGCAATGGCCGGTTCGCTGCGAACGTGGTCCAAGGCTTGCGCAAAGCGCAGCGTGACGTCAGGCATTTGGGTTGCGCCTCCGTCCTGGTCGCATGGTGATCAGTGTATGCCTTCTGCCGTCATCGGCAAGCGCGGGCTCGCTGAGGTGGTTAAAGACCGACGATGTTGGCGGCGCTTTCGCTCGCTCTACCGGCTTCGTGTTCAGGATTGCTGCGGATTGGCGCTCTTCGGCCTGAAGGTCTGTGCCGACACATTGATGTCGCCGCATTCGCCGAGAGGCACACGTTCGCCACCGGCAGCGTCATCTTCGATACACCAACCCTTGGCGGTGCGGATGAGGGGCACAGGGTGAACGGTTCGTTCACTTCGCGTGTGCGCGCGCAGGCGTACCATCTTCGCCCCGCGGACCGCGTCAGCAAGTGCGGCGAGGCGCGCATCGGCGCCCGGTGCGGCCGCTGTCTCGAAGCGGAAGCGGCGCGCGGCCACGGCGATCCGTTCGCGCACTTGATCGGGAAACGATTCGATCAATTTGCGCCGCGCCCGGCTTGCGGCGTCGGCAACGCCGAGCCCAACGAGATCGTCCAGCGGCCGGTTTAATATCATGGCCATCGCCTCGGCCTCGTCGACGCTAAGGCCGGTCAGGCGCGTGCGATAGTTGAAGCCGAGTTCGATGCCGCCTTGGTTGCCCTTGTGCATGATGACGGGAAGACCCGCTTCGGTCAGCGCATCGACGTCGCGCAAAATCGTGCGCCGCGCGACTTCGAGTTCGCGCGCGAGCGTGGCGCTCGTCAACCGTCCCCGGTTCTGAAGCAAGAGCAGCATCTGCAAGAGACGCGACGCGCGCACGGGAACCCCTTGTTCAAATATGACAATAGATGTCCACTTAGCCCAGCCATAACACGGGCTTCGATCTTTGAGGGAGTGTGCCGCATGAAATTCGTCGAAATCCGCCGCACGATTGCAGCACCGCCCGAGCGTGTGTGGCGCCAGCTTACCGACGCGAAGGCGCTTGCCGGCGGCGGCCTTGGCATG
>JANNEL010000157.1:0-2152 GCA_031378595.1 Alphaproteobacteria bacterium | reverse complement strand
TCCATCGGCATGTCGCCGACTTCGTCCAGAAACAGCGTGCCGCCGTCCGCCTGCTCGAACTTGCCGGGGCTGCGCGCATTCGCGCCTGGGAACGCACCGCGCTCATGCCCGAAGAGTTCGCTCTCGATCAACTCGCGCGGGATAGCTGCCATGCTGACAGGCACGAACGGCCCGTTCCGCCGCTTGCCGAAGTCATGCAGCGCACGCGCCACCAACTCTTTGCCCGTGCCCGATTCACCGCTGATGACGACCGTCAGATCGGTCTGCATCAGCCGCGCGATGACGCGATAAATCTCCTGCATCGCCGCCGACCGCCCGACAAGCGGCAGGTCGTCTTCCCGTTCCGGTTCGAGCGGCAACGGCTTCTTGCCCTTTGCCGCCAAAGCGCGCTGCACGACGGCCGTCAGTTCGTTCAGATCAAACGGCTTGGGCAGATATTCGTAGGCCCCGCGCTCGGCCGCCGTGATCGCAGTCATCAGTGTGTTCTGCGCGCTCATCACGACGATGGGGAGATCAGGCCGCAGTTTCTTCAACCGCGGGATCAACTCGAACGCATTCTCATCCGGCATGATGACGTCGGTGACGACAAGGTCCCCCTCCCCTGCCGAAGCCCAACGCCAGAGCGTCGCCGCGTTACCCGTCGTGCGCACCAAATAACCCGCGCGCCCCAAAGCCTGGTTCAAGACGGTTCGGATGGCGGCATCGTCGTCGGCGACAAGAATGGTTCCGGCGTTCATAGAAGTCCCTCTAACGATGCATGGGCAGACGCAGGCGAAACACCGTGCGTCGCGGTTCAGATTCGCATTCGATCGTGCCGCCATGGTCGCTGACGATCTTGGCGACGATGGCGAGCCCCAACCCCGCCCCCTTGGGTTTCGAACTCACGAACGGCTCGAACATCGAGGCGTTCATCTCGGGCGAAACCCCGGCGCCGTTGTCGCGCACGCTGACCTCAAGCGGCAGCGCCAGCCGGTCGCGCGAACCGCCGACGGTCAAATGCACGCCGGGCCGAAACGCCGTTTGCAGAATGATTTCGCCGTCCTTCACTGCGCTCAACGCATCGGACGCGTTCTTCACCAGGTTCAAGAACACCTGGATCAAGCGGTCCTTGTCGCCCATCACGGCCGGCAGCGACGGGTCGTAGTTGTCGGTAAACGTTATGCCCTTGGCGAAGCTCGACTTCGCAAGCCGCTTCACGTGGTCCAGCACCTCGTGAATGTTCACGGGCTGCGCGTCGACAGGACGCCGGTCGGTGAAGACCTCCATGCGATCGACGAGCTTGCGGATACGGTCCGTCTCTTCGCAGATCAACCGCGTCAACACGCGATCGGACTCCGACGCATTCTGCTCGATCAGTTGCGCCGCACCGCGAATACCGGCCAATGGGTTCTTGATCTCGTGTGTCAAGATCGCGGCCATGCTGGTGACCGAGCGCGTCGCATGGCGCTGCGTCAGTTGCCGGTCCATCTTCTGTGCGATGGAGCGCTCCTGAAACATCGCAAGCACGCCGCCCGCGATATCCGCGATCGGCGATAGATGCGCGTCCACGATGCGCGACGTCAGACGCGGCGTCGCAATCTCAAGCCCATACTCGCTGACCGTCACGCCGTTCGTGCGCACCTGGTTGATCAGCGCAAGCACCGGGCTGCCGAACGGCAATATCGCCGTCAGCGCTTGGCGCCGCAGCATCGCCGCACTAATGTCGAAGAACTGCTCCGCCGGAGGATTCGCGAACACAATCGCACCACCCGCGTCGATGCCGATCAACGGATGCGGCACCGCCGCCAGCAAGCTGTCGGTGAGCGTGGTCAGCGCAGCTTCCACCGGCCGCTGTTTCGTCCGCACTGTCATGCCGCCACCGCCAACGCGCCTTGGGCAAGCTCGACCAACAGAGGCTCCGGATCGCTCGCCCGCACCAACCGGTCGCGCAACGCCTTGTCGCCAACGCAGTCGGCATACCAGCCCAGATGCTTGCGCACGACGCGCCGCCCAAGCTCCACACCGTAGTGCGCGAGCGACGCGCGATACTGGGTCAGTGCCCTGCCCCATTTCTCCGTGTCCGGAGGATCGCTGGGAGCGCCTACGCCACGCACCGCCGCCTGCATCTGCGCGACGATCCATGGCATCCGAACGCACCGCGCCCGACCAACAC